>JADFZZ010000015.1 GCA_015232315.1 SAR324 cluster bacterium
GATTATCGGCTTTTTGCTTTTTTAAAAAAATAGACCGCTTTTTCGATTTCTGGGGATGTGTTGTTTCGAGTTGGAAGGAAAATTCGTGTTAGATCTGCGCTGGTAATCATTTCACACATAATTGCTGCTCAAACAGTCGGGTGGGATTATGCAGAGGATGAACCGCAAATATTAATTTGGTATTTTTCAGCGGAGACTGGTCGGAATAGGTGGGGTTGTAATCAGACCGGGGTCTCGAATCACAGGCCATCAGTATCAATAAGACCGGCAGATAGAACCCCAGTGTCTTCAGGTGCCGTAATACGTTTATTTTCGAGGGCATTCTATCCCGCTGAATGAATCAGAAGAAGAAACCATGGGACTGTCCAAGGAATGATGACAATGTATGGAATCAGACAGTGGACAGGTCCCCGTGGATCATTTTGATTCATCCGGAGTTTTCTGCACTTTTTTGAGAGCACTGTTCAAGGTACCTTCCACTTTGTCCTGCACTGCGACAGAAACTTCTTCCACTTTGTTGGTCACATTCAGCGCGGTACCGAGCACAGCTTTCAACACGCCGGTCACCGCTTCAGAAACCTTGCCTATCAGTCGGGTTCCTGCGAGGACCATCCGGAGTTTGTCATCCAGTGTTTCGCTGAGGGCTTCCACAAATTCTCCCGCTTTTGAAATGCGTTTCAAACCTTCTTCCAGAATTTTTGAAACATTGACGGTCAAAACCTCTGTGATCTGAGCCGCTTTTTCTGTGTTTTTCAGCACTCCTGAAACAACACTGTCCACACGTTCCGTGATGATATCCGCCAGTTCTCCGATTTTAACCGTATTGTCCAATGCTCCCTGAATCACATCTTCCAGGCTCTCTGTAATGGCATGCGTGATTTCACCGACTTTTTCAGTATTTTTAAGCGATTCAGACAGGACTCGTTCCACAGCCTGTTCCACTGCATCATTGACAGATTGACGGATTTCTTCCACACGGCCAAGGACGGGATTTTTTTCTGACATAATTGCTCCAGAAGAGGGGTTGAATGATTTTGCCGGATTATGGCATAGCTCTGAAAAATCATAAATTTTCAAAATATGACTTTTTTCGCCTTTAACAGATTAAGTCCGGAAGGGGAAGCTGAAATTTGAGATTCAGTTGCGTCAGAACTCACGTGGAACAAAATTGTCCGGAGTTTCCAACGCAAACAGTCCGTCATGGATGGATGCCAGATACAGTCCGGATTTCAGGACTTCCTCCTTGGCGGATTCTTTGGCGTCAACGTAAGCGATGATACCTTTGAGTGTTTTATCGCCGAATTCCGGAAAAAACTCACGGAAGTGTTTGAGAATTTTCAGCACCTGTTTCACTTCCCGCTTGTCCAGTTGACTTTTGACTTCGATGACAAACAGTTCATTCCGTTTGCCATTGGCGTAGGCAATCGCATCAATCTCCGCATGTTCGCCAGCTTTTTTACGTTTCAGACGGGTCAGAAATGTTTCCATTCCAAATTGTTCTTCCATGATTTTGGAGATGGAAGGAAAGGCCATCCCCTCGGTAAATGAGCCGAACTTGTTGTTCAAGCCACCGACATTCCTGGAAACTTCCTTGATTTGCTGGTCTGTCGCCTTACTATTCTGGAAAAGTTCCTTGATTTGCTGGTCTGTTTCTTTTTGCGCGATAGCCAGGCTGGCTACCAGTGCTTTCAATTCGTCATCGGTCATGTTTTTCACCATGAAGGGAGGTGATAGGGAGTCAACAACAGGGTTGACTCATTTTGGCAAGAAGCGGGAAGGATCGCAAGCAGGATTTTCGGCAAACTCAACTGATGACATTTTCAAACTGAATGATGTTTTTACGCAACGCGAACACAATGGTATCCAGAGCCAGAGCATCGGAATAGCGAAACCGGGTGGACATATTGTTCAGAATATTTTCCACAAATTGTCTGATTTCCGGGGATTGATTCAGATATTGGACCGGATCGTTTTTTTTGTGAAAAAACGCGTCTCTCAGCAATTCCGGATTGATGTTGCCGTCCACTTTGCGATGTGAAAGCAAGGTCGCGTATTCTCTGGCAAAACAATGCAGAAGTTTGTCATTTCTGGATGCGATGATGCTTTTGCCCTCTTCAATTTTCAATTCTTCATGAGCCTGGAGATCCAGAAAACGCTGGGCGATTTCCTGCCGGAAAATGGCGTGTTCATGATCTCCTGAAAGAATTTTTTCAATGGAACGCATATAATGCAGGTCAGGTTCCTCCACTTTTTCGCCGGTGAAGGGATCAATGAATACATATTTCGGCACCATGACATGTGAAAAGGCCTTGTTGTGGTGCGCTCTTGCCAGCAGGGCATGCTGTAAATAACGGCGTAAATCTGTTTCAATCTGCTCCGGATCACGGTCCACGGTGCAAATCGTGATTTCTTTGCGAACCATGTAATGATACAGCCCTTTGACCACTTGAACGAGTCCGGCAAAATCACCATAACCGCCGAGTCCTTCAGGATAATTCATATCACCGATTTTTCGGGGCTTGACCGGGCGTTCGGGAGTTGGTGGCGTGTTCGACAGCCAGTGATGCAGGTTGGGGCCTTCCGCGATGACCCGTTTGAGCTGACTGAGAAAAATCCCCACATGGACTTTGCGTCCCTCCGAATTGGTGATGGTGTTGCGCATGATGTTCTGCAACTGCCGGATCGAAATGCCGTAACGGCCTTCGTTAGGATAATGCTCATTCCACAAAACCCGCATGAATTCATCGTTGATCAGACTCAATTGTTCTTCCGTGAACATTTCAGATTGCCTTAATGGAATCGCGTTGGGATGACGGCTGATAAAATGCTCAAACGATTCCTTGTTCTCCAGATCAATTCCGGCCTGCATGGCCGCGTTTCTAAAGGGGTGCCAATGCGGAAGTTTCTGGATCAAAGAAACAGGATCTTCAATGTGGGCTGAATAAATGAACAGTTTCTGTTCCGGCGTGATGCTGTGAAACAGTGCTTTTTTTGCTTCACTCCAGCTTTCCGGCAGCTTTTTGCGGATTGGTGCCATGAAACGGGTCATGACTGAATAATAAGCGGCAATCTTGAGAAGATTCGGATCGAGGTCATATTCTTCCCGCATGTTGGCCATATCCCGTTTGAGGATGTCCATTTCAGAATTGGCGTCGAGCAGATAATTGACCGGGATTTTTTCAATCCGGTCCAGTAACTTGGAAGACGTGAGCTGGCTGTCGAGCAACTGGATTTCTTCAATGTTGGTGGTCAGAATTACGGTGTTGTCCACGGCAACCTGAGTGGATTCCACCGAAACCCTGTTACTGCCGAGTAGCATGAGCAATGGCTTGTAATCATGTTCGGGCACATGCTCTCCAGTCACGCCAAACGCGTCATGGATGTGTAATATTCCACGGTTGGAGCCAACAATGGAACCGTCGTACTGATACAAAATTTTTCCGGGAAGATGCTGGTTGATGGTGGCCATGTCTTCTGAACTCAGATCAAATGGCTCAATTTTGATGCGCAAGCGTGCCATTTCATCAATGTTGGAAATTCCCCGGCCTTGAGCGGATGAAAATTCAATTTCCTCAACCTGGATGTATTCTTCAATGATATCAAACAACGATTTGCCTTCATTGAGCGGGTTCTGCAACAATGACTGTAAAATATCAAGAGTGCGTTTGTCCAGTGAGGCGTTTTGATAATAGGTCGGCACATTGATTTTTTCATGTTCCTTACGTTTGCTGTTGATGTATTCCAGCAATTCCTGGCGAGGGCGTGAGATTTCCGATCCGTTGCCTTGAAGCACGGTGGGAAACAACAGCAACGGGTTGTGATGAAACGCTGTCCGGACTTCCACGGAACGTCCGCCTTCATTTTGAAAACAGAAAAAGAAGGTGTAAAGTTTCACATTTTTTTGTCGGGTGTATTCCTCAAGCGCGAGCGTGATCAGATCCACAATATTGGTTTTGCCTGAAGCCGGTGGGCCAACCATCACAATCCCCCGGTTGGGACCGGCTTCTGTTTTGGCGGATTCCACCACATCGACAATCCGCTTGATACAAAATTCCTGCCCGAACACGGCGTTGCATCCACCGCTGAACAGATCCTTGAAAATATTGTAACTGAAGACAGGCTCGCCACTGCGTATCACGATTTCCAAACCAAAAAAACGGATGGCTTCCGAAATCAGCGAGGCGGAGGTTTGCAAATGAGCTTGGGGATTCTGAATCAACGCATCTACAAATTCAGAAAACTTTAAGGTTTTCTTGCGATGATAACGAAGCAGTTCCTGATAGTTGAATGAAGTCATAATCACCTCATGGATTTATTAAAATTAATAGAATATCGAATTTTGCACAGGATTTGTTCATTTTCTGTTTCAAATTTGATGAAGCGACTCAATAATATCCTGTGACCAGGGTGCTATGTCACTATAAATTTTTGCGATATTTTTGTCTGTAACTCTGAACAGCAGAACAGGATCAGCATCTGTCTCAGAGTTATCGTAGAAATAAGTGCGATCAACCCATTGCAATGCTTCTACACTGTTGGCAATTGATCGATAGTAACGACTAATAATTTTGGGAATCGGAACATCATGCCCCCCTTCCATAACACGTAAAGCAACACGTTGAGCGTTAATCGAAGGATCATTTGTACAAACAAAGAACAACCTCACGAAAAAACCCGCTAATTTAGCACGCCTAACAAATTCCAGTTTTTCCGGTGATGAAAAAACGGTTTCGAAAGCCATGCTAGCCATACTTTCCAGGCAGTTTTCACGTATTGCTTTGGCTTTATTTGCGGCTTTGATTACAGATTCTGATGAATTCCAATCCCCAAACTCCTGTTGAGCTATAAAGTCTGGATTGATATAGACACAATCATCCATCCATTCGTGTCTCAAGAGTTTATCAGTGATTGTAGTCTTCCCAGAGCCATTTGGCCCGGCAACAATGATCAATCTGGGTTTTTGTGCTTCTGTCATGTTGGCAAAGAACCTTGCTTGCGGGAAACAACTTCAGCAATGACATCACGTAATTTATTAAAATGGTGATCCATCGCTTCAATTTTTTTCAGACGTGCCTCATTACCCGCCTGCCTAATTAAAACTGAGAGTTGTTCCTCTCCGTCTCTATCTGTTTCTTCAAATGCTATTTTTTTTTTCATAGATTCTCGAAGTAAATTCAAAATTACAGTTTAAAAGGTTTCTGTTCCTGCTGGATTCGTTCCTGTACTTCATCAAAACTGACGGAGTTGATGACGGTTTCCTTGAATAGATTGGCTGAATAGGTATAAAGCCAGTTTTTGGTGATCATGGATACAGGTCCTTTCCAGATGTGATTGAGATTTTTCAGCGTGGGTTTGATCCATGTTTTTTTGAGTGAACGTCCATCATCCCGATGGTAGAGCAGCAAACCGCCATCCTGAAAGTCGGCATCAATCACATAAATCCGGGGACGGTAAAAATGGGTGAAAAAATCCAGCATCTCTTCCTTGATGGGTTCCGGATCCACCCACACCCATTGTTTGTCAGCCTGAATCACATGGTTCGAAGAGATTCCCAATTGCTGGGCTTCCCGTTTGTCAAACCGGTTCAGATGAAATTCATGGATCAGTTTGGGCGTCAGGAATCTGCGTAAAAATTCATAATCCGTCACGGTTCGTACAAGATGCTCCATGCGTTGGATGGGTGGCACAGAATCAGGCCGGTTCCATTGATTGCGCAGTTCCCTGTCTTTTTCTTCGAGGTAATCCAGCGAAACCTTGCCTTCCCGATAAAGCTCTTCAATGTGTGTCCACAGGTAAAATCCGAGGTGATACGGATTGCGCCGATAGTAGGGCCGGGGATAACACACGCCGGAAAATACCTTGGCATAATCAATGATGCCTGTCACGGACCGTTCCTTGAACAGTTCCAGCATGATTTTCTTTTCCCAGTACATCGCCCAGCCTTCATTCATGATCTGGGTCCGCATGATGAAATCGTGGGTGGAATAGACTGTGTAAAAATAATTCAGCAATGATTTTTCAGATTGGCTCGCCGGAGCGTAGTTTTTTAAAAATCCGAAAATATCCTGACAGGGCGCTCGCAATTTATAACCGCGCAAACTCAAGGTTTCCTGTCGCATCTTTGTCTGCATTTCCTTATGCCAGGCGTCTTCTCGTGACTGCTTTTTCATCAGTGAATCGAGGGTGTCGGAATAAGGCTGAAAATATGAAGGACCGGCAGTTTCAGGAACATAGGTGTCTGTTTCCTGCTGACGGTCCAGCACGTCGGTATCAATGGCACGAGCCAGATTGAACCGTGAATGCGGCGCGATGAACGGAATGATGGATTCGGACGCGTTCCAGAATTGACGGTAAGCCTCTTCACCCATTTGTTGTCGGGCAAGATCGGCCTTACGCACCAGATACATGACAAATTCGGTGCGGTCATGGGTGGAGTCCTGAAGCACATTCAATTCGGAAAATTCACAGTGTCCACACACATGGGCCATGACGGAGGCCTGCATCATCGGGGAATTGGTGTGATTCAAATAGGCATAGGAGGGATTTCCGGTCTGCACCACTTCATAATACAAACTGGATTCCTGCCCGGTTTCCACACGGTACTTGCGAGTCACCATGCGTTTGCCTTCCCAGATATTGACCGGACTCACCGGATACACGTGTTTTTCCAGTAGCGACATGAATTCCAGACTGTCGAGCACAAAGAACCGCATTTCCGGCAAATTCCGCTCAAATTGACCGGCATGATACCGAACTCGTTGTTCAAGATTATAAAGCAGAGGTACAGATTTGGTACTTTCCATTAACGGGCCTCAAACAGGGTTTTAATCACTGTGACCGTATCCGATTTACTGTTGATTTCTCCAAGACGCACCACATCATCCTTGTGAAATTGAGTCGAGATCTGGCGATTGAGCAAACTCATGCGCCCCGGTTTGACTTCCACCACGCCAATCCGGTTGAACACAGGCCTCATGGATGATTCCAGCAATTCCACAATCGCGGCGGCGTCCGCGTCAAACAATTCGCCATCGCCAAAATAAAACGCGTAATAATTGGTGGATGACGGATCATATTCATTCATCGCCACCTGATGCACGAGTTGGAACACAATGGAGGCTTCCGTGCCGCCCACATTGCTGATGTTATAAAACTCATCCGCCTGCACTTCATAGGCCTCTGAATCATGCACGAAAAACCGGTGCTCCACCTTGCCTGCGCCATAATTGAAATCGAGCCAGTTCTGGATGAAGTTGACCAGCCGTTTTTCCAGTTCCAGCCGTTCGCCATAGGTGGAATAGGAAATATCGCCCATGTAAAACACAACGGCTGAAAATTTGGGCTTTTCCACACGCTCAGGCTGTTTGAACCGTTTGTCCCTGCGGCGGAATTCCAGGTTGTATTTTCCTTCTGCGGGATTATACACACCGGTTCCCACACTGGTTTTCAAGGCTTTCCGGAAGGTTCGTTTTTTATCAAGCAGAACGCCCACCGGACCAAACGTTTTAAATTCGTGGGAGAGTTCCTTGATTTTTCCACGGCTGGATTTGGTCAAATTGGGCAGTTTCAGTTTTTCAGCGATCAGTTCCATCAGTTTTTGGAACGGCAGATTGAACCTGAGTTTGCCGCCACCTTTTCCGGACCCCGGACCGCCAGCGCCTTGTCCCGCACCGCCTTCTGCCTCATTTTCATACACAAAAGTCGGCACAACGATGTCATCCATTTCCACAATGATGTCACTTCCCCGTTCTCCAAAATTGGTCAGGTTGCCTTCGTTGAGGATGTTCTGGACAAGGTTGTCCATCTGTTCATCCATGAACTCATTGAACGCCCCTTCGGACTCGTTGGAGGAAATATTGTCAATGGACATAATCCGTCTCAGAGAATGATGCTGGAAGCATTGGCGGTGATGGTCAATGCCTGATACGCGCATTTTCCGCAATAGCCCCGAACTTCCATCAGATATTTGATGGTGTCATTGAGCTGTTCCTGTTCTTTTTTGTTCACCACCGCTGAACTGGTGCCGCTTTTGATCCAGCCCAGCAGTTTCATGTTTTCACCGGACTTGAATTCGTTTTCAAACACATATTTTTTGATGGCGTTCTGATACGAAGGTTCATCGGACAGAATCACAGCATAATTCACGCTGGAAATGGCATCGCTCAATTCCTTGCGGAACACTTCCTTGTCCGGAATTCCGAGATACTGTTCAATTTTCTGCATGAATTTTTCATCAGGCTGTACATCGGTCTGAGTCACATCGTGTTTGACTTTTGCATGATGGGCATAGGCCCTGACATGGTCGGTGTATTTTTTCCAGGTGGATTCAATCACAGAGTCATCCCGCAAAATCGCGCTGTAAACATCACTGGCGATCTGGCCGAAAATCCAGCTTTTGGCTTGAGGCAGGATTTTTTCCACATAATGACTCAGCCGTGTTTTCTGGGTGGCATACGAATCCTTGAGGGAGCGTTCCATCTGCACATACAGGTCAAGCGGCGTGGAACAGGGATTTTCCAGCGCGATGGATGTCAGCATAGCGTGTTCTCCGGCTTCTTCCTGAAGTTTCTTGATATTGGCCGCGTGTTCATTGATCTGAAAATGCTCGGTGGTTTCAAACACATTTTGAATAAACCGGGGGTCCAGACCAAAGGTTCCTTCTGAGGGTTTTACAAATTCAAATTCATCCAGAATCATCTTGGCCATGTTGTTGTCAGCGCCGCTGTCGGTGCGTCCGGCGTAAATCAGCGCTTTTTGTAGCAGGGTCATGTTGGGATTCTGTTTGGATTCATACAGTCGAGACATGGTGGACATCAGACTCAACAATGCCAGACTGTGAGGCGCGACATGGGCCATGTGTTTTTTCTGTTTGTTCCAGTGGCGGTGTTCGTTGGAATAGGTGAAGGCGTAAATCTGCTGTTCCTGAATAAAATCCACAGACAAGGGCATTTCAATGAATGTGGTTCTGGAACGCAAGGCTTCAAACGAGGCGTTGCCCATGAACATATTGAATTCATGAAAATTGGTGTGTCCGATGATCACGCCGTTGAACGGGATCGGGGGTTGACCTTCCGGTTTGAAAAAACGGTCCTGGGTGGCAAACAGCAATTCGTACAGAAACTTGTCCGAAAGTTTCAGAATTTCATGAATTTCCACAAAACCATTGGCTCCGGCACACAGTTCGCCTTTGTAGTCATGGACCAGTGGATGTGATTCACTGCCGAAGCGTGGCAGAAGGCTATAGTCAATGTTGCCTACCAGTGAACCGGCTTCCTGACTTTTCTCATCCCGTGGCGTGTAGGAACCAATGCCGGTTTTGGTGCGTGAATCATAAATCATGCGTTTGACTTTGAGGAATTTGACCAGTTGGGCAAATTTGATTTTTTTGGCTTTCATGAATTCTTTGAGAACATAATCCGAATAAGGCGACAGCCAGCCCTCAATCTGGATTTTGAATTCATTGTCATAATGTGGATGCTGTTTGAGCCATTTTTTGATGGAATCCGCATCGACCTGTCCAGTCAATTCGGCCGCAAAACTTTCACGAATGTTGGCGGGAATGGCCTGTAACGGCATCTCAAACAACGGACTTTGCAGATAATACACGCCATCTTCCTCAAACAACGCGCGTTCTTTCAGACGTTCATCCACGGTGGGCAACAGGAGTGTGTAGGTCTTTCCATGTTCTGAAACAGAATATTCATGCAAGGCCTGTTTGACTCCATCCATGGAGCGAGATTTGGCGGAACCGGGAGGCCCGAGCAAGATCCAGAGTCGTTTGGACGCTTCCAGTCCACGGCTGGCATTGTTGACTTTTTCCACCAGATTCATCTTGGCTTTCTGCTGACCGAATACAACGTATTTGCCGACCAGTTCCGGTTCTTCAAAAAACTGATACCGGTGTTTCACAGGTTTTCCCACCACGATAGAATGTTCCACACCCCGTGAAAGAATCATGTCATGCAGGAGCTGAGGCGTGGTCCGGGTGATCCAGGGACACTGCCGTACCAGTTCGAGATATTCCGTGAAGGACAGAATTTCTTCCGCGACATCGTCGGAACTGGTTTGCTCAAGTAACGAATGCAAGGTTTTATTCATAATAACTCTCCGCGGATGATCTTTTCAGCAAATTCAAGGTAAGTTGTCCAATAAATCGCCACATGGCATGCTACGATCGCATAATTGATCAGATACAGACGTGTGCATCGGACACAAGTCATTTTCAGTCTGACAAACAATAACCAGGCATAGCCGGTGGTCACCAGAAATCCGGCCAGAATCCATAGTGCAAGCCAGGGAGGCAAAGGCCGTCCTGTGGTCAACATATGCAAAAGCTGTCCCAGAATAATAGCATAGAACAAGGCGGCAAAATACGCTACCGGGATTTTAAGGATAAATGCCCGGGGAGATGCCAATACACGGTCACAGGCAGACACCACAGGCTGGTCTTTGAGGGCCTGATGCCGAACGGCCAGAGCGATTGCGCCTTGAATGCCCCAAAAGGAGAGCAGGCCCATAAAAACATGGATCAGAAAATTGTTTTCAATGGTCATGGCGGTTTTATTTCCGTTATCAAATGGATCGTAGCATTAATCTCAATTTGAGAACTGTTTTTTATATTTGAGATTTTAAATAGCTTTTAAGGTGGGCCGTTTAAGACAGTTTTCGAATTCGTATTGTGTCTTTTTGAAAGACACAAAAACTGTTCACAAGTTGTTTTGAATGATTCTCAATAATATTTTGTACGACCTGTACTTTTCTTTCACTGCCAGCATCTTCCAGTCTAAGTAGCAATACACCACTATGAACTATACTGGAATGATAGACTAACTCCCCGAAATCCTTATCCATTGTGACCACAATTCTATGTTCCATAGCCGCAATTTGAATGATTTTTTCGTCAGGCATTTTGGGATCAAGATCTCTGATATTTTTAACATCAAAGCCTTTTTCTTTTAAATATGCTTCAACCTTTTTTCCAACACCAATATCCATGAGAAATTTGATGGGGGCATCATTCATGCTGATACCTTTATTGGAAACACCTGTTCTTCACTCACCAGTTCTGCCGCATACAACAGAACCGCATGAATGTCATCAGACTCAAGTTCAGGATAATCATCCAGCAGATCCTGTTCCGGAACTCCGGCAGCCAGTGCTCTGAGAATTTGTTCCAAAGAAATCCTCATTCCGCGAATGGTGGGTTTTCCAACCAGAATTTCAGGATCGATTGTGATTCTGGATAAAAGCGAGTCTTTATTTTCCATTTTATTTCCTTTGTTAACGTTGAATCATTCAGCCCACACTCTATCATGAACAACATGCGGTATCGCAATTGTTCTCCATAATTTGCCGCTAAGGGACTCGATGCCGAAACAGGTCATGATTGTCAAACAACTCCTACAACAGTCCTTTCTTCCTGAAAAAATACAACATGATTCCGACCAGTACCATGATAACAACCAGCGTTGCCGGATAACCCCAGTGAAAACGCAGTTCCGGGATTTCATCAAAATTCATTCCGTAAAGACTGGTGATCAGCGTGGGTGGCATGAACACCGCGGAAATGATGGTGAGGACTTTCATCACATGGTTCAGATGATTGCTGATGCTGGAATGAAAGGCGTTGCGGGCGGATTTGAGCATGTCCTGATAGGTTGTGACCAGATCGACCGCACGGGCCAGATGCTCATACAAATCACGGAAATAAATCAGATTTGAGTCATCAATTTGCTCTATATGCCCTTTTTGAAGCGTGCGGGTGATTTCCCGCATGGACAGCAAGGTTGCCTGAATAGAAGTCATTTGACGGCTCAGGTGATAAATTGTTTGGAGATTTTCCGGGGTGGGATTTTCCAGAATCAGGGGCTCAAGATCTTCAATACGGTGTCCAAACTTATTGAAGGTCAGGATATAATTACGGACGACAGCGTCAATGAGTTCATAGGCCAGATAATCCGGTCCCATTTTCCGCAAACGGTTTTTGGGAGATCGCAGACTTTTACGAACACCGTCAAAAATTCCCGAATATTGTTCCTGAAGGCTCAGAACAAAATTGGAGCCAACAATCAGGCTGATTTGTTCCTTGATCACTTTCTGCTGTTCGGAGTCATAGCTTAGACTTTTAAGGATGATCAGCAGATAATTGTCGAATTCGCTGATTCGTGGACGCCCTCTCAGATTCAGAATATCTTCCCGCAAAAGAGGATGGACTTCAAACAGTTGTTGCATCTGGGATAGCACCGAGCCTTCGAGCAGATTGCTCACATTCAGCCAGGCGACATTCCAGTTTTCCCCCATTGGGAAACCCAGTTCCGGGAGTTCCTTTTCAATCAGATCGTTCTGGCTATAGGCCATTAATGTGATTTGGTGCTGTGACATTTCAAAACCATTTTTTCTTTTTAAAATAATACAACATGCCGCCTGCCAGTGTGACCATCAGTGTCAGCACCATGCCATAGCCCCATTTCCAGTGCAGTTCCGGCATGTAATCAAAATTCATTCCATACAAACTCGAAATGAAGGTGAGCGGAATGAAGATGGTTGTGAGAATGGTGAGAAGTTTCATGACATCATTCATTTTGTGATTGATTCCGGAAACGTAGGTATCGACCATATCCGATAGCAAATCCTGAAACGTAATGAACATATCCATGGCCTGAGTGATTTGTTCGTGAACATTCCGGAAATATATCAGGTTCGGGTCTTCGATGAGATGGGTGTCGCCCTTCTGCAGGATCCGGATCACTTCAATCGAAGGCATCATGATGCTCCGTAGCGAAATGATTTCACGTTTGAGCAAATGAATTTTTTCAAGTGTCTGCCTGGTTGGTGAGGAGAGAATCACTTCTTCCAGTTCATTCAGATTGTGATGAATTTTTTCGAGTGCGTAAAAATAGTTATCGACCACATGGTCAATGAGTGCATACATCAGATAATCCGCTCCGAATTTGCGCAATCGTGCTTTCCCGGTGCGGATGCGTTCGGCCATTCCCTGAAAGCCAAAACCTGTTGATTCCTGAAATGACAGCAGAAAATCTGGCCCTAACACAAAACTGATCTGGGATGTGTAAATGTCCTCTTTGGCTTCATCAAAGCCGATTTCCTTGAGAACCACAAAGAAGAAATTGCCATAGTTTTCAGCTTTCGGGCGCTCGTCATTGCTCATGATGTCTTCGAGTAGCATGGGATGCAGGCCAAACAACATTCCCAACTGTTCCATCATTTCCGGACGCAATTTGTCATGGATATGCAACCAGGTGACAGAGCGGTCGCCTTCGTTTCGTACAGGAATCGGAAAATACCATAAATGGATCTGCGCGAATTCTTCTTCTGTCACCGCACGTTCTTTCAGCACGTCAGCACTGTAGCTCATGACATGCATCACATGCCGGGCCAAGGGTGCCACGGTTTCTGCTGAGGAATGTTCCTCGGTTGACAAGGCGGGGGTTTTTGATTCCATAAATCATTCTCTGAGAAGCAACATCCTGTGCCTGTTGAGGCACTGTTTGCGGATCAGCATTGCAGAGGCTGTGCCCTGTTGTTTCATTGGGAATGGAATTCGTAAGATTCGCGCGTCTTGAGGCCTGTTCGGCAGGAGCGGTGTTTGGGACTTTATCGCGGGAAATTCCTGACGTTTACGACCTTCGCCCTGATCCGGGGCAGACACACAGGTCTGCCCCTACAGGACAAAATCGAAGGGGTAGTTTGGATCAGTGGATTATTTGATCTGAACACACAAGTTGGCAGGCAGGCTGATCTGTAATTCGAAGTTACGTCCGGTAGACGAGCCTTTGGTATTGTCCAGAAGGATGGAAACATCACCGCCCTGGCCTTGAAGGAAGCGTTTGACAGCGTCCATCCCGACACCTCGTCCTGAAATTTCTGAAACTTTTTCAGCAGTGGACAAGCCTGATTTAAAAATCAAATCAGCGGCCTCCGTATCAGAAACGGTACTCACATCGGAAAACAATCCGGTTTCAACCGCTTTATTCTTCAGTCGTTCCAGATTCAGGCCTTGCCCATCATCGCCCATTTTCAGGATCAACCGGTCATTGATCATATCAGCGGTCAGCCAGATATTGCCCTGAGCTTCTTTGCCCTTGCCCAGACGAATATTACCGGTTTCCAGACCATGATCCATCGAGTTGCGGAACATGTGCATGAACACATCTCTCAGCATGGGGATGGAGTCCTGAACCACACGGATTCCGTTGTCATGGATTTCGACTTTGGGTGGCTCTTTCTGAAGTTCAGCCGCCAGTTTTGGCAGGTTCTGCACAATTTCCTGCACAATGCCATCCAGGGGTTGTGTGTCCATAGCCTTGCGGAAACGTTTGATGGAAGTCGCACCTTTGGGGAAGGTTTGTTGCATATCGAGTTCCAGTTTTTCCAGATAACTGATCAAGGATTTGTCAATCATTTTGCCTTCGTCACCGCTTCCGGCAAAGCCCTCCAGTTTTTCATGGAATACTTCAGCATAGCGGGCAATTCCCTTTTCAGCCAGTTCCAGTTCAACCAGCAATTCTTCGCTGTTCCAGATTTTATCCGGATCTTTTCTGAGTTGGTCATAGGTGTGTTCCACCTGATGGGTTGCGTCCGTGATATAGCTCAAGCCATAGGTACGGGCATTTCCCTTGATGGTATGCATGTTGCGGAACAGGGTCGCAATGACATCTTTGTTTTTGTCATTTGTTTCACTGATGAGTTTGCGGTTTTCCTCAATGAATTTATCCGCGTTTTTAAGGAACGTATGGAATTTGGTGGCAGACACAGTAAGAATCTGGCCAATGATTTCCAGTTCTTCTTTCTGCTGGTTCGCTTCAGCCTGTAATTTTTTCAGTTCCGTCATATCCCTGACACAAAGCAGTATTTTTTCAATCGTGCCGTCGTTGGACATGGGAGACCAGGAAAATTCAAGGTGCTTGGTTTTTCCATTGATCACTTTTTCGATTTCACCGATCAGTAGATGCTGGTTGAACATGAAGTTCATTTCATCTTCACCCAGACTGGAACTGATCGCGGTTTCCATTTGATCCAGATCGTTGATGCCGACACTGGATTCCTTGAAAATCAGATCCATCACATTCCTGCCGGTGATTTCTTTGGTCTCGAAGATGGTTTCCAGAAAATGGGAGTATTCGGGATGAATGGTCTCATCTTCCTGGATGGCAAGGATTCCTTCCTCCAGATTTTCCAGCATACTGGCAATATCATTGGTTTTCTGGCGCAATTTTTCAGTGCGCTCTTCCACGATTTTTTCCAGATTTTCATTGATGTTTTTCAGGTCACGCACCAGTCGTTTGTTTTCCAGAAACGTATCGGCAAAAATGTTACTGGTAACCCACAGAATGGCGAAAATCGCACCCAGAATACCAAACGCGATGGTGGAAATGGTAGACAACAACCCTAGTGCCAGCATGATGTCATTGACCGCTGAAACGAGAAAGATGGACATCAGCACCATCATGGTTCCCGTATGCGGAATCCTGTTGCGTATCCCCTTGATCAACAGATAGAACATTATGAGGATGAAGGTTAGCACCAAGATAAAAATAATGGTGCGGAATATCTGGAATATATGGAGATTGAAATGAACCAGTCCAAGAAACAGGAAGGTGCCAGCCACAATCAGAGTGAGGATTCCTAACACCCAGTTCATCCGGGGGTAAATATAGTTGGTGACATACTCAGCAAACAAGACCATGAAAAAGATCGCACCCATCCCCCAGTAATGCAGAATCAGCAGTGTTTCCACATTCCAGTTACGGGTCATGATGTCAGTGGGATTGATGAGAAACGGGTAAATTCCGAATGTAATCAAAAATACCGACAGATACATCGGATAACGGGTTTTGACGTAAACCAGCAAAAAGAAGAGTCCAAACAGCAAACATACCGTGGAAGCCAGCATCCTGAAGTCACCGCCCATGAAATGCCGGAATGCCAGGGAACCATCAAACTTCTGATATTTTCTGATTTCCAGAGGCAACTGATAAATCCCTGTCATCAGAATGGTGTTCACACGCAGAGTCAGAACCTGACGCGGTTTGGTGATCGTAAACCGCACCGGAACCGGTTGCACCCCATAGTATCGTCCAAGAGTGATCTGACCTTCCCGGTCATAGATTTCCTCGCCGTCCAGGTAGGCATGGAATTTTCCCAGATAGGTTCCCACAAGAAAGGTAACCTCTGTCCCGATCAAGTCAGGATTGAAGTCCAATACCGCCCGATACCAGCCCACTCTGAAATTAACTCCATCCTTGTAGGCTTTTTTCCACGGACCGGGAGCCTTGATGACTTTCCAGTCAGTTGTATCAAGCACGACATTTTTGTTTTCAGGGCGATCATCCCGTGTGAACAGCCATGTGCCATGCATTGGAAAGGGTTTATCCAGATTATCAATTTTGAACAGACAAGAATCACATTTGACTTCATCCGCGGCAAACGCAGGTGAAAACCAGAACACTCCCATCAGCAGTGAAATGATCAGAACGAATATCTTTTTCATAACTCCCCAATTCCCGGATTAATAACAAATAGAGGATTACTCCTCAAAATTTCCCTCACCTTAGCTTTAGCATACGAAAATCCATGATAGCAAGAGTCAGATCCGGTTTATTTGCATTATTTTTATTTTTTTATTTTTTTTCGTGTGCGTTTGCCTGTAGAAAGACGTTTGTTTTTTGTTAAAACCTGGCATAACGTCAGAAATATTGTCACACACATTAAACCGGAACCTTTTTCAGTTTTTGCCCATGTCGTTGACCCTATCCATTTCTGAAGCTGTTGATCAAATCCGACAGGGAAACCGCCGGACTCTGGCCAAAACCATCACACTGCTGGAAAGCACTGTGGAATCGCATGTCGAACAGGGACAGGCCATTCTCGACGCCTTGCTACCCTATACGGGGAAATCTGTCAGACTGGGCATCACCGGTGTTCCCGGTGTTGGTAAAAGCACGTTTATTGAGTCCTTTGGATTGTATCTGATTGAAAACGGATTCCGGGTTGCTGTATTGGCAGTGGACCCCAGCAGTCCGATCACAGGCGGCAGTATCATGGGGGACAAGACTCGCATGGTGGATCTATCGCGGAATCCCCGGGCGTTCATCCGCCCGACACCGTCTTCCTGCACACTCGGCGGGGTGGCCCGTAAAACACGTGAAGCCATGCTGGTTTGCGAAGCCGCGGGGTATGATGTGATTCTGGTGGAAACCGTGGGGGTTGGGCAGTCTGAAACACTGGTAGCTTCGATGGTTGATATGTTCCTGGTGTTGATGCTTCCGAATGCCGGAGATGAACTGCAAGGCATCAAAAAAGGTATTCTGGAAATGGCTGATCTGATTCTGGTGAACAAGGCTGATGGTGATTATCTGGCCAAGGCACAACTGGCTAAACGTGATTATTCCAATGCGCTGAGGTTGGTGCATCCCCGGAAAGCCATGTGGAATCCTGAAGTCCTGCTATGCAGTGCGCTGCAACGCATGGGCTTTGACGAATTGTGGACTTCCATTAAAAAATACAGGGTGCAATTGACTGATGCTGGAGTGTGGGAACAACAGCGTCAAAATCAGGCCTATGACTGGATGTGGTCGCTGGTTGAGGAAGAACTGCAACGTCAGTTTCACAAACACCCGGCAGTACGCAACCTGTTGCCCTCCGTGGAACATTCTGTCAGAAATGATCATCTTCTGCCCACGGTCGCGGCCGCACAATTGCTGAAGGCCTGGCGGGGGGAATAATGCACCTCTGGTGCCCTTCCCCGGCTCATTGGCAAGCCACCGGAGGTGGGCTAAGAGAGGTACACGTCTGTTAAGTTAAAAAATTACCTGCGAAAAAATCCCCCTTTTCAAAGGGGGCATGGGGGATTTCGCGCTCAGAATAACATCCCCCTAACCCCCTTAAACCAAGGGGGAATTGGTGCCGGTACCTTCAGCGTGCTTAACTTAACAGCCTTGCGCCAGAGGTAGGGAACCAGCAAAAATGGTTACAGATTTATGGTCGGGTACTTACCTGCGATTGTTTTTTTAGTTTTTCCAGCAGGTTGGGATAGGACGCCAGCGTGATGTTCATGTGTTCCACGTCAAAATTTTCCGCATGAGACTGTAAAGTCTCGCCGAATTCCCGCAGAGGACGAATCGCGTTATCTTCCCCCAGTTTCAACAATTGTCCGGCAAATATTTGAATCGTGTCAAACACCCCGCCCAGTTTTACCACTTCCCATTGTTTCCATATTTCATTTTCCAGACGTTCCAACAGTTCAGGTGTGATGACCCGGTGTTCCGCGGGCGATGAGGTCTCTTTCGGCAGATTGTCTGTCGGGGAACATTCAAATTCATTTTTTAGGAATCGGGATAATTCTTCCAGGAGGGCATTCAATTTCAGGGGTTTCGGGAGATATCCGTCAAAACCGGAATCCTGCAACCTCGATATTTCGCTGTGCTCAATAGACGCCGTCAGGGCGATGACAGGAATATCCGCGGTTTCCAGAGAACCTTTCAATTTTTTAGTCGCTTCATGCCCATCCATGACAGGCATCCGGATATCCATCAGGATGACATCAGGATGATATTCCCGCGCCACCAGCAATGCTTTCTGACCATTCTCCGCTTCCAGCACCTCGACACCACTTTTTTTCAGGCTTTCCCTGACGAGAAAACGATTGGGTTCCAAATCATCCACCACCAGAACTCTTTTGGAACCGAAATAGAATTGACGCTCAGCCGATATCAATGAGGTGTTCAGGGAAAACTTTGCGGTATCAGGTATCTCGACATCCCGCAATTGTATGGTGAAGACACTTCCCTGATCAGGGATACTGCTGACTGTCAAGGTCCCATTCATCAGATTTACGAGCTTTTTTGTAAGACTCAGTCCCAGCCCTGTGCCGCCGAATTTGCGGGTACTCTGACTATCCTGCTGTCGAAATGACTCAAAAATAAGTTCCTGTTGATGTTGAGGAATACCGATGCCTGTATCCTCAACACTGACATACAGGTCAACCTTGTCCTGACAGCCTGTTTTATTTTCAGTTTTTACAAAAAGTTTGATGTGTCCTTTTTCGGTAAATTTTACTGAGTTTCCAATCAGATTGATCAAAGTCTGCCGAATTCTCACCTCATCCAGCATCAAAAACGCGGGTAACTTCGGATCAAGCTCCACCAGAAATTCAAGTTGTTTACCCTCCAGGATCAATCTGAAAATCTGATCAACCTGATCAATCACGGAAGGCAATGCGACGGCCTCATATTGAATTCTCATCATTCCGGATTCAATCTTGGAAAGATCAAGAATGTCATTGATGATCGTTAACAAACTGTTTCCTGCCGTTTGAACAGACTCGATATATGTTTTCTGGGTTTTATCCACAATCAATGTTGACAGCAATTCGCTGAAGCCGATGACCGCATTCATCGGGGTCCGGATTTCATGGCTCATGTTGGCCAGAAATTGGCTTTTGGCTTTGTTGGCCAAATCAGCCTTCTGACGGGCTTCATCCAGAGCAACGTTTTTTCGTTCCACTTCGATGGCATATTCCAGAAGCGTTGCGGCATACTGTTCAGCATCCTTTTGTGCCTGTATAATTTTCCGTTCAGATTGTTTGCGTTCTGTGATGTCCCGGATGATACCCGTAAACAACTGTTTCCCATCAATATAAATTTCATTGACCGCAAGATCCATCGGGAAAATGGTTCCATCTTTCCGTTGTCCCTCCACTTCCCGGCCAATGCCGATAACACGAGCCTTGCCTGACTCCCGATACAGTTTCATGTATTCGTCGTGTTCACTTTGATAAGGCTCAGGCATCAGCATACTGATATTGTTGGAAATCACTTCTTTCGCACTGTATCCGAAAATGCGTTCAGCCGCATGATTCATGGATTCCACAAGGCCATAGGCATTGATGGTAATGATACCATCCACAATATTATCCACGATTGTACGGATATGGATTTCATGCTCACGCAAATCCTCCGCGATCTCCTGACGTGTCATAATTTCATGTTGGAGCCGCTCATTGGCCTGTTTGAGTTCCAGCGTTCGTTGTGTGACACGGATTTCCAACTGTTCTTTGGCATTCTGAAGTTCCCTGTTTGACTCAACCAGACTATCGGTCATCTGATTGAAAGATCTGGATAATATCCCGATTTCTCCACTGGCTGTTTCCGCGACCCGATGCGAAAAATCCCCGTCACAGATCTGTTGAGTCGCGGTGACAAGATTCATGATCGGGGTGACAATTGATCTGGTGATAAAAACCCCGATCGCAGACGCCAGGAAGAGGATGAAAATGACAAAAGTCACTGTCCATTCAAGACTGTTCTGTAAAGTTTGCTGAGCGCGTCTGGCGGCGATACGGATGGTGACCAGTGAAGATTCAAACGAGTGTTCATATTGCACACCCCGTTTGACAAAATATTCCCGCAAATGCCCCTCAAAAATCCATTTTTGTTCCCGATAGGCGCGGTTTTCCAAAATTTCAACGGCTCTGGACAGATGCCCCTGAAGGGCTTGTTCAAGTGCCTCATGTTCCATGTCAACCAGCAGGTTATTGGCCTGTTTCAGTCGATGATAAATCTCTTGGTCTTTTTCATCTCCACGATCAATGGCTTGTTGAATCGCCTGGTCTAGCAGAGGTTCGAACGCATAATAGCGCTGTTTCCACTTTTGAATTCCTGTAAAGGCAAAATTACGAGCACTGTTGGTCAAAACTTCATCATAATAACGGATGGTTTGAGCCAATGAATCCATCTCAGCGTCATGACTCACCTGTTCAATGCTCAACGGAATGTCTTCACTGAGGGGCCGTGAAACATACTGAAGTTGCCGTAGCGCCCAAAATCCCTCAATCGCGGCTAAAACTGAGAGAATTAAAAATCCTGTGAATAATTTTTTTTTGATCGTCATAAAGAGTTTCCGTTAATCCCTGATCAATTCCCTGGCTTTTGCCAGCACTTCCTGTGGGACTGTAATGCCCAGTGTCTCTGCTGTGTTCAGATTAATGACAATGTAATCTTCTCTGGGTGATTCAGTTTGCAGCCAGGAAGGTTCTGAACCCTGCAAAATTAAAGACGCTTTTTCTCCGGCTATTTTCCCGAGAGCCATGAAATCGCCCACGTTGCCAACCAGAGCGCCTTTCAAGACGCCCTCCTTGTTGCAGGCAAAATTGGGTTTTTTATACTGTTTGCTGAAGTCATTGATAATTTCCTCACCTCCGGCATGGGTCAGTGTGTCACAGGTTGAAAAGATGGAATCTATCTCATCCACATGTTCCTGCAACTGCTGACGTATATCTTCCAGATCAACCGCCGCGATATCAATTATTTTAATTCCACGATTTTCCAGCAAATTTTTGATTTCATTGAACTGATTTGTTGAATTGGGTTCATCTTTTCTGCGAACCACAGCCAATGATTTTGTTTCGGAATATATTTCTTCAAAAACGTAATACTGTTTTGACGGGGGAACATAGTTGCGGGTTCCAACCAGATTATTTCCGGAGGATTTCAATGAGTCAATGAGTCCGGATTCCACAGGATAGGTACAGATGGAAAACACCACAGGAATCGGGTTTTCCATTTTGCTGGTCAATTCCTTCGCGATCATTGTTCCCGGAGTTGTCAGCGAATAGATCAAATCGACTTTTGCTTGAATGAAAGAATCAATGATGGCTCGTTGTTTTTCCAAATCAGCCTCGGAATTTTTGACAATGAACCGCACATTGTTTCCTTCGATATACCCATGTTCCTCAAGACCTTCCTTGAAGCCATCGACACTCCTTGCGAATTCGGGATTGCTTCCCCATTGTGCGACACCAACCGTCAGGATGTGTTCTTTCTGAAAATGACTGAAAAGAGTTATGAGTAATCCTGTGGTGACAATGAGTAATCCCGCGATGGATATTATTTTTGTTAATGGACTGTTCTTCATTTTTCCTCCGACAGTATTTATCTCTCGTTGCCCAGATATTCAAAACCAACAATGGTATAATCATCATTGCAGGGGGTTCTCTCGCTGAATGATTCAAGGTGTTCCATCAAATCTGTCAGAAGGGTTGAAAGACTGGACGTTCTGTTTTTTTCCAAAAAGGAGAGCAGTCGATTTCGCCCATAGGGTTTGCCCTCAGCGTTTTCCCATTCCGTGATGCCATCGGTGTAAACAATAAACCTGTCATTCGGATGGAGTTGGATGTTTTTTTCTTCATAGGAACTGAGGCTTTCCTCTGCGAATATCCCCATCGGCATTCCTCCTGTCGACAATTGAACCAGGGGGGATCCATCGGCAGGAACAATGATCAAAGCCGGGTGTCCCGCATTACAAACAGTCAATTGTCCCTCCGGGGTGATTGTCGCGTAAATCCCGGTGATAAAACGGCCTTCCAGATCGCGATGACTCAATGTTCTATTTATTTTTTCGACAACATTTTTGGCACTATCCTGCTCGTTTTGTCCATCAAGTATTCCGGGAATCATCATGGTGATCAGGGATGCCGGAACGCCATGGCCGGTTACGTCACCAATAAAGAAACAGAACTGGTTGTCTTTGAGGCAAAAGTCCACCATATCGCCTGACACCTTGCCCAAGGGATGAAAAACCATGGCAGACGATAAAAAAGGAACAGCCACGGTTTCCCGCATCACAGCCCGTTGAATGATGGAGGCGACATTCAATTCCTCCTCACTCTGTTTATAAAGCTTCTGAACTTCTACCAGCGCCTGTTTCAAAGCAAGATGCGTTCTGACCCGTGCCATCAATTCTTCACGGTTGAAGGGTTTGGAAACATAATCCACCGCTCCCGCCCTGAATCCCTCAACAATGCTTTCCGGTTCAACTTTTCCGGTCAGAAAAATAATGGGAATGTCGCGTGTCACCGGGGATTTTTTCAGACGGGCACAGACCTCAAAGCCATCCATTTCAGGCATCATGACATCCAGCAGAATCAGATCAATTGAAATTTTATGTACCAGTTCAAGGGCGTTTTTCCCATTCTGGGCAAAGGCGATCTGATAATGTTCCTGTTTTAAAAAACCTGCGAGAACCTGAATATTCTTGGGAACATCATCCACAATTAAAATCATGGGTGCTTTGGTGGGTGTTTTTGTCATCAAGACCTTTAACTGGATGTTTGTTGGAAGACTGGGGCGGTTGCTTCAGTCTGAAATATTATCCTGCTTTGGCCAGCGTTTCCACGCTAGAGTGCTCCTTGAGACGTTCCATCAATTCAAACAGGTGTGTTTCCGAATCCGTCGTGACAAGTCGGGTTCTCCATTCTTTCGCCTGATAAAATCCCTGGATGTATTCGGACAAATGTTTGCGGAATTCACGGATCGCAATGCGTTCCGGCAAGGTTAGACGCAGAAGACGGTAATGCTCCTGAGCCACTGTAACGGTTTCAACCAGTGTTGGCGGATGATGTGTTTCAGGATTTTGAAAGACCCACGGATTGCCGATCGCCTTTCGGCCAATCATGAAGCCATCCAGATTTTTCAGTTTGTTCATGCCATCGACATAATTCTGCACATCGCCATTTCCAATCACCGGAATGGCCAGATGCTGTTTCAGTTCATAAATGGGGTTCCAGTCAGCCTGTCCCTTGTAGGCCTGCTGATACGTTCTGCCATGGATCGTGAGCAGTGATACTCCGGCGGATTCCAGTTTTCTGGCAAAGGGAATCAAGCCTGTCGAGTCCGACCAGCCAAGCCTTGTTTTAACCGACACTTCCAGCGAACAGGCGCTTCGGACCGCTTCCACAATGCGGCAGGCCGTGTCAGAATCTTTCATCAACGCACTGCCATGCTGGGAAGCCACCACTTTTTTTGCGGGACACCCCATATTGATGTCAATGCCAAGGATGCCGCGTTGTTCCACCATCCGGGCGACTTCGGCGAAGGATTCCGGATTGTTGCCGAACAACTGCATAAAAAACGGATGCTCCACTGGCGAATAATCCAGACGCTGCCGCACAAAATCACTGCGGATCAAACCTTCAACATTGGTGAATTCACTGAACAGGACAACAGCAGGATTCAACTGCCGGACAATCTGGCGATACATCGTGTTGGTGATGCCATCCATTGGCGCCAGGCATACAATTGGTTTTGCAAATTCAGACCACATGTGACACTCAAAAAATAATCAACAGGAAAAACAGGAACTATTCTGATAAACAAGCGCCACAATTTACCGGGAAGCGTTTTTGTTTCAAGCGGATTATCCCGTCTGAAACATTACAACGCCTGATGTTAAAAAGGATGACTATGAAAAATATCACGGCAAATCATCACGAGTATTTTAAGGATCGGCTGTCGGCCACTGAAAAGAAACAGATTGATCAATGGTTTGGGGAATACATCAATGAAGGACAGATCAAATATCTGCGTGCGGGCCATCTGGATGTTCTGGAAACAAAACGGCAGGGAATCCATTTCACGGAACCTGTCAACGGACAACGGATCATGGATGGATTTTCCGCGGCCGGCAGTTTCAACGTGGGCCGCTTGAATCCTGAAATAACAGCGGTTTTGCGGAACGCTCTGGATCAATGGGACATGGGCGACATGCAGAGCATTTCTCCTGTCAAAGTCAAACTGGCCCGAAAACTGACCGAACTGGCTCCCGGAAATCTGAACAGGATTCTGTTTGCCTCGGGTGGCGGTGATGCTCTGGAAGCCGCCATCAAACTGGCACGCGGAGCAACAGGACGTTCAGAAATCATCTCCACCGTCAAGGCCTATCATGGTCATACCGGCTTTGCCCTTTCAGCCAACGGCAAAGAACATTATCGCAAATATTTTGAACCGTTGATTCCTGAATTCCGGTTTGTGCCCTTCAACGATCTGCACGCCATGAACTCCATTGTCTCAGAAAAGACAGCCGCGATCCTGGTGGAACCGGTACAGGGAGAGGCTGGAATCTTTGTGGGAACTCCGGATTATCTCAAGGGATTGCGGCAACTGTGCGACAAATTTGGCTGTCTGCTGATTTTTGATGAAGTCCAGACAGGCTTTGGACGGACAGGAAAAATGTTTGCCTGCGAACACTCCGGCGTGGTTCCGGACATCATGGCCCTGGCCAAATCCATGGGCGGTGGTGTTTATGCCAATGCCGCGGTGCTGTATCAGGATTCAGCCGCCTTGGTCACGTTTGTGGAAGCCCACCCGGAATTTCACACTTCCTGGGGCGGCACCGATCTGGGGTGTGAAGTATCCCTGGCCGTGCTTGAGTATCTCCAGAAAAATCGTCTGTGGGAACATGCCGAAAGGATGGGCAACAAGCTTCAAACCGCCTTGAGCGAGATACAGCAGGAAAATCCCGAAATCATCAAAGAGATTCGCGGGATCGGGTTGATGATTGGTGTGGAATATCTCCATGAATTCATGGGGCCGATGATGTCCGACGCGCTCGCCAGAAACGGGGTGTTCGCGGTGTATTCCGGAAACGCTCCTCAGGTCATGCGGTTCATGTTTCCGCTGGTGATTTCAGAGGATGAAATGGAACAGGTGATTGACGCCATTCGCCATGCGGTTCATGCGATGAAATGGCTGTTTCCTGTGGCGTTGCATGTGGCCAAAGTACCATTTTTGCTGGAATGGCTGAATGATGAAAAATTTCAGACCACCGTGTTTAACGGCTTGAGAAAACTGGAAGACCTGCAACGGAAACTGAATCCATTTTTACGGAGGAAAAAATGAACAATGAAACTGTGTCACAGAAAGAAATGCTACAAACCTGGGGCAATCTGGTTTCCAAAGCGCAAGTGAACCGTCTCAAATCGCTGGGGCAGGATTTTGTGGTTGCGGGATCATCGGATGTGATGATTTATGACATGGAAGGCCGAGAATATATTGATTGCCACACCTCTGCCGGCATTTTCAATCTGGGCCGACGGCATCCGGAAATACAGAAACATTTTCAGCAGATTCTGCTGGAGGCCGATCAGGGAAATTTCCCGATGATTTCACGGGAAAAAGCGATACTGGCAAAAAAACTGGCTGAATTCGCTGAAGGAAATCTTTCCCAATCCATGTTTGGTGTGACCCGGGGTGAGGCACTGGATTTTGCGTGTAAACTGGCTCGGGGATATACCGGAAAAGCCCGCTTGTTGTCTGTCAAGGGGTCCTGTTTCGGACAAACCGGTTTTGCGCTGTCGCTCAGTGATCTTCCCGAAAAAGCCTTGTTCACGCCACTGGTTCCCATGACCGAGATTGTGGACTTTGAGCCTGCGGAGACACTGATTCAAAACATCACCACAACAACAGCCGCGATTTTTCTGGAACCGGTTCAAACCGAAAATCATGCCCATGAATTTTCTGAGGAGTTGCTCAGGATGATCAGAAAACGCTGTAATGAAACCGGCACCCTGCTGGTGTTTGATGAAACCCAGACAGGCATGGGGCGAACCGGGAAAAAATTTGCCTTTCGGCATCACACCGTTGAGCCGGATATGCTGGTGTTGGGGGAAGCTGTTTCCGGAGGGTTTTTCCCGTTAACCGTCACACTTTATACCCCTGAACTGGGCACCTTCATGAACGCCCATCCGTTGATCCATCTTTCCACTTTTGGCGGTTCTGATCTTGGTTGCCGGGTGACGCTGAAAGCACTGGAAGTTTATGAAGCCACTCAACCCTGGAACAATGCTGAAACAGCAGGGCTGGAATTTCAACGTGGATTGAATAGTCTTAAACAGAAATATCCTCCATTGCGTTCGGTGGCGGGAAAAGGCTTGTTGTGGTCGCTACGGTTTGGCAACAGGGCACAGGCTCGCAAGGTCTGTCAATCGCTGGCAAAAAACGGTGTCTTGTGTCAACCCGGTCGGGTGGATCAAAACACCGTGTTATTGCGTCCGGCCCTGACCCTTCAAGCCGCTCACATCCGGAAAATCCTGGATGCGCTTGAAATCACGTTGAGTGCTCTGAGCACCTCGTGAATAAGGTAGATCTAATCATTTTGCCGAAACCTGCGGATGCTATCGAGAATGAGTGACTCCTGACCTTTGGCAAACCAGTGGATATCCGGTTCTTTGCGGAACCAGGTCAATTGGCGTTTGGCAAAATTGCGGGTTTTTTGCTGAATTTGTTCAACCATTGCGTCACGGGTCAGTTTACCGGAAAGGTATTGAGCAATCTGCAGATAGCCAATAGCCTTCAGGGGTTTGAGTTCCGGTGAATAACGTTCCAGCAGAAATTCGACTTCTTCAATCCATCCGGCATCCATCATCAACAGGGTGCGCTGATTGATCCGTTCATAGAGTGTTTCCCGCTCAAACTGGTAACCCAGCGCCAACAATGGATACTTGGGCGTTGCGTCGGCAAAGGCGTTTTGTTCCTGAAATACAGCCATGGAGGTGCCGGTGTGTAACCATACTTCCAGTGCGCGCAGAATGCGTGAGGTGTCATTGGCGTGTAACCTTTCCGCCATCACAGGATCATGATTCCGCAATTGCTGATAACAATAATTCAGACCATGTTCAGCATGCCATGTTTCCACCTGTTCACGAAGCGCTTCCGGAACTGCTGGAATTTTGGAAATTCCATAAACTGCCGCCCGAAAATACAATCCGGTTCCGCCAACCAGAATCGGAAGTTTGTTTTTTTGTGCTATTGCCTGAATCAAGTGGTCACAATCCGTCTCAAACTTGCCGGCAGAATAGGTCTGGTCCGGTTCAATCAGATCCAGTTGATGATGCGGGATTTTTGCCTGATCGACCTTGTCAGGTTTGGCCGTGCCAATATCCATGAAGCGGTAAACCTGCATGGAGTCTGTGCAGATGATTTCTCCATTCAGAGTCTGAGCCAGTTCAATTGCCAGCTCACTTTTACTGCTGGCGGTTGGGCCGACAATTGCCAGAACAGGCAGGCGTAAATGATTTTCAGCGGTCAATGTCATGGAATGTTCCCTCGATAGTGGTGAATGGTTGCAGAAACTAAGGTCCATCAACCGCGAGCATCTCTTGCAGAGCCTGGATCAAATCCTCATGGTCATGATGGTATCCCAGTTCCTGACGTGCTTTGGTGTCATTCACAAAATGAAACGCACTGCCCATCACAGCTTGTTGAGGATTGATCACCAGTTTAAGTTTTCCCAGAATTAATGCCGCAACTCTGGGAATGGTCAGGACAGGCAGACTGTGTTTGTCGGGAGACACTCTTTCATGCTGGAGTTGCCGAATCAGTTTGGCAAAAGCTGTCATCGTCAAATTCTCACCACCCAGTATGTAAGTTTCACCAATCCGTCCTTTTTCCAACGCCAGCATCACGCCTTCAGCCACCCGCTCCACAGAAGCGTAGCTCACACCACCCGCAAGTACAGGGAAGCCCTTCAGGATTTTTTCGACCAGTCCTACATTGGTGCTGGTTGCCCGACCTGTTGGTGGGCCGACCAGCGAACCTGGCTCCACCATCACCAACGGCAGAAGACTCCGTTGGCAATAGACTGTCATCAGTTGTTGAATTTCATATTTGATATCGCAATAGATACTTCGGGTGGGCTGGAAATGACTCACCGATTCAGTGAGATATTGCGCCGGTGCGGGTTTGCTGAGCATAAAACCACGAGCCGCGACACTGCCGACACCAACAATTTTGTGGAGTTTCCGCTGTGTGTGAAGTTCCTCTGCCAGTTGCATAAAATTCAGGGCGGTCTGAACATTATGTTTTCGTGCGGTTTCATAATCGTGATGATAATTGACCGAACCCACCGCAAAAATCAGTTGGAAAATCTCATGTTTCAGCAAAAATTGTTTGATTCTGCTCAGATCTTCCTGAATCAGCAAATCCGCAGTCAGCGTTTCTCTGATATATTTTTGCACATGATCGGTCTGGGAACCGGATCGCACCATTCCATAAACCTCATATCCATGGGCATGCAGTATTTTAGCGGTGCGACTGCCCAGAAAACCTGTGATTCCTGCGATAAAAATCTTCGATGACATGTTGAACCTCTATTTGTTTTTTGTTGGGCGACCCGTATCTATTTTTGTGTTGGGCGACCCGCCGGTCGCCCCTACGGTTTCAACGTTGTGTGTGGGCATACCGCACCAGATGATATCAACGCCCCAACGGGATTATGTTATGCGTAGGGGCGACCCGCCGGTCGCCCATGGGTGATGCACATCGCCGACGAGATTGTGTTGGGCGACCCGCCGGTCGCCCCTACGGTTTCAACGTTGTGTGTGTGCATACCGCACCAGATGATATCAACGCCCCAATGGGATTATGTTATGCGTAGGGGCGACCCGCCGGTCGCCCCTGGGTGATGCACATCGCCGACGAGATTGTGTTGGGCGACTCGCCGGTCGCCCATGGGTGTTGAACCTGGCCTATGAGATGTTGATTATGTGTAGCAGAATCCATGGATTTTCGTCCAGTCCAAATGATTTGCGAAAAAAGGCAACCGTATGCGTCTGTATCGCTGAAATCAAAGCAATATAGACTTGCAAGGTTATGGCTGTTTGCTTATGGTTTCCTGCTTTCCAAACCGTCTTTGGAGTTTTTATCAATCAAACGGAGAAGAAAATATGAAAGAATATTATCCGATGGGAGAACACCCAGCTTTGGGAGAAGTTCCACAATACATGTTAGCTCAAGTAATCAGAGAGTCACGTTTTGGTGAACCAAAACAGGCATTTCAGATCGAAAAGATTCCTGTGCCTGAAATGGGCCCACGGGATGTTCTGGTGTATGTCATGGCAGCAGGTGTGAACTATAACAATGTCTGGGCCGCTCTGGGGATTCCGGTCAATGTTATCAAAGCTCGTAACAAACAGGGAGAACCTGAAGATTTTCATATTGGCGGCAGTGACGCATCCGGTATTGTCTGGAAAACAGGCAGTGATGTGAAAAACGTCAAGGTCGGTGATGAAGTGGTGGTCCATTGTGGCTGCTGGGATCCAAACGACCCTCATGTTCTGGCCGGCAAAGATCCGGGAATCGCTCCAAGTCAACACATCTGGGGCTACGAATCCAATTATGGCAGTTTTTCACAGTTCACCCGGGTCCAGGACCATCAATGTCTGCCCAAACCCAAGCATTTGAATTGGGAAGAAGCCGCAACCTACATGCTGGTCGGCGCAACCGCATACCGGATGTTGCATGGCTGGTTGGGCAATCAGGTTCAGAAAGATGATCCGGTGCTGATCTGGGGTGCCGCCGGTGGTCTGGGTTCCATGGCAATCCAGATTGTCAAGGCCGCTGGTGGTTTGCCGGTTGCGGTTGTTTCAGAAAAAGATAAATTCGATTATTGTAAAAAACTGGGTGCTGTCGGAGTGATCAATCGTAAGGATTTCAATCACTGGGGTATGATGCCACACTGGAAAGACACCGAAAAATATAATGAATGGCTGGCCGGAGCAAAAAAATTCGGCAAAGCATTCTGGGACGCTCTTGGACAAAAACGCAGTCCGACCATCGTGTTTGAACACCCTGGTGAAACAACGATCCCAACCTCCATTTTCATGGTGGAAACCGGCGGTATGGTGGTGATCTGTGCTGGCACAACCGGATTCAACGCCACTTTGGATTTGCGCTACCACTGGATGCGACAGAAACGTCTTCAGGGATCGCATTTTGCCAATGATGAACAATGCGCGGCCATCAACCAGCTCGTGATTGACAAGAAAGTGGATCCTTGTCTGGCTCGAACGTTCACGTTTGAACAAACCGGTGACTGTCATCAGTTGATGTATGAAAACAAACATCCTTCCGGCAATATGTCCATTTTGGTCAATGCCCGCAACACAGGAATGACGACCTTATAATCTGGAGATCTCTATGAGTGCAATTGTATTGAGTGGTGAAAGCAACGGAACAGCATGGCTGGCCGCAGGGAAAACCCTGCTGGATCAAGCCGGTGAGCAGGTCCGCGCTGTTTTGAAAAAACTGGCGGAATTGTCCACCAAAGACGGATCGATTGATACTGATCTGATGGATAACTATCAGGTGGAAGCTTATCGTCTGGGGATGGTTTATTCCCAATGGCAGGCGGCTGAAGTCATGGTGGAATATGCGGAACTCGGCGAACTGGAACGAACGATGGCCATCGGTTATATCGGCACAACCATCCAGGCGATTCGGGAACAGTTGTCCTATTGCGCCCTCAGACTGGATAGCTTCACTGCGGAATGTCAGCAGTTTTTGACCGACAAAATCACCAGTCAGTTTATCGCTGAAACAGCAGGCAGTGAATATGCTGGAAAAGTCCTGGAACTGATTGATCGGTTTCAGTCGGATGGTTCCTGGAATCTGGGCGAAGATCACACGCTCATGCTAGAAACCTTCAGGGATTTTGCTGAAAAAGAAGTGAAACCTCTGGCTGAAGAAATCCATCGCAAAGATTTGCTCATTCCGGAAAAAATCATCAAAATGGTCAAGGAACTCGACTGTTTCGGCCTGTCCATTCCTGCGGAATATGGCGGATTTCAGGACGAAGAGGACAATCTGGGAATCGTGGTGGTCACCGAAGCTTTGTCTCGTGGCGCTGTGATTGTCGGAAGTCTGATCACACGGCCTGAAATTTTGTCAAAAGCCCTGCTGAAAGGCGGAACCGAAGCACAGAAGAAAAAATGGTTGCCCAAGCTCGCTTCCGGCGAAAAACTGTGCGCGGTTGCGGTCACAGAACCCAACGTGGGTTCCGATGTGGCCGGAGTGTCTGTCACAGCCAGGCAAACACAAGGCGGATGGCTGATCAACGGTGTTAAAACCTGGTGTACTTTTGCCGGAAAAGCCGATCTGCTGATGGTGCTGGCACGTTCAGAGGAAGATCCCAAACTCAAACACAAGGGATTGTCCTTGTTCATTGCTGAAAAACCTTCGTTCAACGGCCATGATTTTGAATACACCCAACCACAGGGCGGCCATATTTCCGGACGTGCGATCGCCACCATCGGCTATCGCGGAATGCATTCCTATGAAGTCAATTTTGAAAACTATTTTGTCCCTGAAGATCAACAGATCGGTGGACAGGAAGGTCGAGGAAAAGGCTTTTACATGCAGATGGCAGGCTTTTCAGGCGGACGTCTGCAAACAGCGGCTCGAGCTTTGGGCGTCATGCAGGCGGCTTATGAAGCCGGAAAGCAATATGCCAAGGATCGGAAGGTTTTTGGTAAGTCCCTGATTGACTACAGAATATCTCAAGCAAAAGTAGCTCAAATGGCCATGTCGATTCAGGCCTGTCGTCAATTGACCTACAAAGCCGCACGGTTGATGAACGAAAAGAAAGGGCAGATGGAAGCCTCCATGGTGAAACTGCTCTCCTGCCGTCAGGCGGAGTATGTCACCCGTGAAGCGCTCCAGCTTCATGGTGGTATGGGCTATGCTGAGGAATATGCGGTTTCCCGCTATTTTCAGGATGCCCGTGTGTTGAGTATCTTTGAAGGAGCCGAAGAAATTCTGGCTCTGCGTGTGGTCATGCCTGCTCTTCTTCGTGAAATAGCAGGCTGATTTTTATTGTTGCGGGAACCGGAATCCCGGTTCCCCTCCCATTGCCTGCCGAACATCCCTTCTGTAAAATATCAGTCTTTCATGGAATACTGAGCTTTCATGGAATAGATATAGTTCTTCCAGATTTTATCAAAACGTTCCTGACGGAAGGCCGGACTTTTGATCAACTCCAAAGCCATTTTTTTCTGGAGATCCGAGTTGCTGGTTTTGGAATACAGCGTCAAGGCGTGTTTTGAAAAATCCCTGATCATGAAATCAAAAATTTCTTCCATCAGATCTTCTTCGACCTTTTCAATCTTCATGTTTTCCAACAACAGTTGCCCATAAGCCACCAACGTGAAAATTTCACCCAAGGCCAGCAGATAATCAATGTCTTTGGATTGCTCATCCGTTGGTCCGGCCTTGATCAATAATTTTTTAAACAACTCAATTTGTTCCCTGAAAATTTTCACATTCTCCAGATTTACAGAGTCATAGGCCAGATGATAATCATGGAACTGAATCTTGCCCAGTCCTTTGGTTTCACCCTGATGGAACATGAATGTGTCATTGTTGTTGTCTGAACGTCGTGGAATTTCAGGAAAGGGTTGAGGGCTGAAGAAAAAGTTCTTCATGAATTTGACAATCAGGGCCATATTCACATGAACCGTTCCTTCCAGTTTGGGCAGCATTCCGATTTCATGAGCGGCAATCTCGAAAAAAGGCTCCTTTTCAAACCCCTTGGCCGCAATAATGTCCCATAACATCCGAACCACTTCTTCCCCCTGGGTGGTGACTTTCATTTTTACCATTGGGTTATACAACAGATAGCGTCGGTCATCTCTGGAGGCGGATCGCATGTAATCAGTTGCGCGCGTCGCAAACAGTTTCATGGCAAACAGGCGGCAGTAGGAATCGACAAACAAACGCTGCACATGGGGGAAATCGGTGACAAATTTGCCGTAAAGATTGCGATTGGCCGCATGATCAATGGCTTCATAGAAGGCGTGAGTGGCAAGTCCGATGGCTCCAAATCCCAGATTGAATTTACAGAGATTGATGGTGTTGAGCATGTCATCCCAGGCTTTTTGTCCCCGACTGAGAATATCATGGTTGGTGATGGGATAATCATTCAATCTGTATTCGGCAACATAGTTCTGCTCATTCACCACGTTTTTGACGCATTCGTAGTTGGGGTGTTTGGAATCCACCACAAAAAATACATATTCATTGGTGCCATCAATTTTCGCGAAAGTAGACACCAGGGAGGCTTCATTTCCGTTACCGATATAATACTTGTCGCCTCGAGCCAGCCAGGTTCCATCCGGTTGCGGGTACAGCATCATATCGGATGAATAAATATCGGCGCCATGTTCTTTCTCAGAAAGGCCAAACGCGAAAACAGCGCCTTCCTGGAGAAGTTTTGCGGTTTTGTGCTTCACGGCTTCATTGTCGCCGTTAAAAATCGGGCCGAGTCCAAGCATGGAGACCTGGAAGGTGTACCAGTAGGTGATTCCATAGAAACTGCTGATTTCCGCAAAATCCACGTTGCGGAAGGTATTCCAGCTTGATCCGGGATCGCCATAATTTTCTGGTGTCATCAAGGTGGCGAAGACCTGTTGCTGTTTTAGAAACTCTACAAATTCATAATTCCATTTTTTCTGATGCCAGTCTTCCTTGATGCTTTTTAGGCCTTTTTGCTCAAACCAGGCGATGATATTTTTCATCATTTCATTGGTCTTTGCGACCGGATGACGATCCTGATATTTATTGGGATTGAATAATTCCATGGTGATCTCCCTTGAGGATTAACTGAGGATTAGGTGCGGTTGCTCTGCGTGAACGCACAAGATATCAATGAACTCATCACAAATGACGAGACGATAATAGTAGGGATCGCCCCTACATTCATGGAAACCGAATACTGGTTCCCAGATTCACTTCATGGCGGATGTTGGTTGAGGCCCCTTGATAATCGGTAATCCGGAGCAGTATGGTATGAATCCGATAGTTTTCCGTTTCATCCGGAAAAAACTCCCAACCTGTGGCCACACCAATTTGCCGTATGTGGTTTTTGTCTCCGGACTGATTTTCATCATGGGTGTATTTGAACAACCAGTTCCATGTTTCCGGCCAATGGTAGCTGAAATTTAAAACCTGTGATGCAATGTGTTCTTCAGGAAAACGAACCCGGGAAATCTGACCGGAATCATCGGTTTCAGATTGATATTCTGCAAAAGTTTGGCGGGTATATTCCATTTCCAGCATAATTCTTACGGTCGTCCAGCGAAGACCAACACCTGAATGGATGGTATCATGAACAGCGGTGGTCACAGTGATATTTTCAAGAATTGTTTGGGTCCGTGGAACCGGAATTCGCCCCCATGAAACAAGGGGCAACAGTTGTCCCTCAACGAAACTGCCATACCAGACCAGGTTGTAAGCCAGTAATGCCGCTGATTCTTCATGAGCTTCATACGGACTTTCAAATCCCTGAAGCGCAAACGTTTGACCGCCAGCCAGAAAACGGATATCCAGACCGTTGGCGTAAGTGACAGGCAAGGCTGAAACCGCAAGGGAATATAAATACTGGTCCAGGGCAGACGCGTCGTTTTCCCATGCGCCCAAGGGAATAAAAATTTTGCCGGCACGGAGGTGAAAATCAGGAGTCACTTGTCGTTCAATCCAGGCATACTCCACCGTGTTTGAAGGATCTCCGGTGTTTTCTGACATCCATGAGTCAAAGGCCAGACGCAGACGAAACCGGGTTATGTCCGTCACGTTGCCGCTGAAATTGAGGGTGACGCGAGGAATCTCCAGCTTGATGTATTGGGCTTCACTGGTTTCAATCCACCGGGCATCTCCCCGAATTTCTGTTCCTGTTTCCAGAGGGATTTCGGCGCAGAATCCTGCAGATACCATAAAATTAAATAAAAACAGTCCTGCCAGAATTTTTATGAGACCATTGAGATTCCATGCTCCAGCAGGTAACGCCGACCTGAAAATCCTGCGTGGATACCAGTCAATTCGCAAACAACGTATTTTCATCGTGAGATTTTCCATAAATGGTGTTAGACACCGTTTTTTTTATTTGAACCGTTTGATTGATCAATCTTTTTTTGGAGAAATAACATGTTTCCATGGGAATCGGTAGCAATGGCACAAGGTCCGGGCGGAGGTGCAGGTCCTAACGCAATGATACAATTTATTCCGTTTATTCTGATTTTTGTAGTGTTTTACTTTCTTATCATCCGACCTCAGCAGAAAAAACAAAAATCTCATCAGAATATGCTGGCAGATCTGAAAAAAGGAGATCAGGTTGTCACAACAGGCGGCATTTTCGGCACTATTTTTAAATTAGGAGATGATTCCGTCACGCTGGAAGTCTCTGACAAAGTGCGCATCAAGATTGAACGTCAGCAAATTGGGCGACTGGTACAGGAACTTTCTGAGAAAAAAAATACTGAGGAAAAAGCGGAGAAAATCGAGAAAATCGAGAAAATCGAAAATTAACCCTGCTGTAAATAATTTTGTGATGAAATCCTGTGGCCTGCCACGATGTCATCCCCGTGAAAACGGGGATCCCGGAGTGCGCCGATGGATTCCGTGTCAAGCACGGAATGACACCGTGCGAGGGCTTGAAGCGGTTGCCGTCACCAGAAAATTTACAGCAACAAATTAACCACAAACCTTATGGTTTTCATGGTATTGCAACGGCTGAAGGTGCATCAAATTGATTCGATTGCCCTTCAGTTTTGGTAACACAGCTTGTCATTAAAATTTTATAAAACGAACAATCGCCTGCCTTGCAGGTATTCAAGCAACAATAATTTTCTTCCCATGATTGGCCTGTGGGCCACTGTTTCCGCAGTAGGAGAACTTGCTGGAAATGGATTGATTGAGGAAGGTTTCACGATCCCAAAAAGGAAAGGTTATGGAGATTAAACTGAAAGGAATCTTGATTTTACTGGTTCTGAGCGCGGCATTGTTTTACGCATGGCCCACATGGGAAGCTTATAAACCCGGGGGCGATCCACTGAAAGTTGAGCATAAAGTCAACCTGGGACTGGATCTTCAGGGCGGGATGTATCTGGATATTGAAGTGAAGGTGGATGAGGCCGTGACGGAGATTGTCCGCAGAACAACCCAGGAACTGGAAGAGTTGATGCTGGATAACCAGGTGGATTACATTCATATCGCACAGGATGGCAATGATATCGTTCTGGAACTCGCTGAAACTGAAAAGATTGATCTCGAGGCAGACCCCTATGACCGATTCCTGGTGCTGTTTGACAAGACAGAGCAAAATGGCCAGATCCGGATCAGTATGAAAGCTTCAGAAGCCGAGCGTATCCGCAAGGGATCTGTGGATCAGGCACTGGAAGTGCTGAGAAACCGGATTGATGGTCTGGGTGTCAGTGAGCCATCGTTGCAGCGTCAGGGTGACAACAGCATCCTCATTCAACTTCCCGGATTGAAAGACAGACAGCGGGCGATTGAATTGATCGGCCCCCAGGCGATTCTTGAATTCCGTCTGGTGAATGATAACGCAACCCGTGGTACTGCGTCAGCGAATGAAGAAGTTAAATATGAGGAAGTCTGGAACAGACAATTGCAGAAACTTGAACGGAAAATTCCGTTTGTGGTTGAGAAAAAAGCATTGTTGACGGGAGAAGTCATCAGAGATGCTCAGGTTCGGTTCGATTCACAAAACAATGAACCCTATGTCGCACTGTCTTTTGACGCTACGGGAGCAGAACGTTTCGCCAAGATTACCGAAAAAAACAAAGGACGTCGTCTGGCGATCATTCTCGATGACAAAGTTCAGTCCGCACCGGTGATTCGTGAAGCCATAACCGGGGGTGAAGCTTCCATTTCAGGACAGTTCACTCTGGAAAACGCCAGTGATCTGGCTGTGGTTCTGCGTTCCGGTTCCCTGCCCGCGCCTATTGAAATTCGGGAAGAACGCACTGTGGGTGCCAGCCTGGGTGAAGATTCGATCAGGCAAGGATTGACGTCATTGATATTCGGCGGTGTGCTGGTATTGGTGTTCATGATTGTGTATTACAAGGTTGCCGGTCTTTTTGCGGATATTGCTCTTGGCATGAACATCCTCCTGATTGTTTCTATTCTGGCCGCGTTTGACGCGACACTCACATTGCCGGGAATGGCGGGAATTGTGTTGACGGTTGGTATGTCTGTGGATGCGAATGTGCTCATTTTTCAGCGCATCCGGGAAGAACTGAAAAGTAGTTCCAAACCCAGAACGGCTATCAAGGAAGGTTTTGGCAAGGCGTTTTCCACTATTTTTGATTCGAACATCACCACCCTGTTTGCCGCTTTGGCACTGCTCCAGTTTGGTACAGGCCCCATCAAGGGATTCGCGGTGACGCTGTCCATCGGGATTCTTTCCAGTATGTTCACGGCGATTGTCGTGACCCGATTTTTGTTTGATGTGGTGTATATGAATCGTAAGCAACTCAATTCAATCAGTATTTAGGTGAACAGGAGTGACTCAAATGGAATTATTTAAAGATACGCTGAATCTGGATTTTGTCGGAAAATATAAAATGGCCATGATTTTTTCCGGGATTGTGATTTTGGCCTCACTGGTGTCCATTTTTCTGCATAAAGGTCTGAATTATGGAATTGATTTCCGTGGTGGAACCAATGTGCAGATCCGTCTGGGACAAACGTATAACCTGGATGAGATACGGACCATCTTCAGTTCGCTCAATATTGGCGAGGTGATGCTTCAGACTTTTGGCGATGAAGAAAACAACGAAATTCTGCTGTTGCTTCCGGTGGACAGTGTTCTGGGAACCGGAGAAGAACTGACCGGTAACATCCAGAAATATTTAGGTACCCAATATCCTCAAATGGAGATCCGGCGCATTGAAAGCATTGGTCCCAAGGTTGGTGACGAATTGAAAACAAGTGCGCTTGATGCGATCCTGGTGGCTTTGGGATTGGTATTGATTTATATATCCTTCAGGTTTGAATGGCGGTTTGCGGTAGGTGCCATTGCCGCACTGGTTCATGATATCTGTTTTGTAGTGGGTGTGTTTTCATTTTTTGAGCATGAAATTACTTTGACCGTCGTGGCCGCATTGCTGACGGTGGTAGGATATTCCCTCAATGACACCATTGTTATTTTTGATCGTGTGCGTGAAAATCAGGCACGTTTCCGCAAACGTGAGCTGAGCGATTTGATCAATCTGAGCACCAATGAAACGATGAGCCGCACCATCCTCACATCGGGTACTACCCTGCTGGTAGTAGCCGCGTTGTATGCGATGGGCGGTGAAATTATTCATGATTTCGCATTGGCTCTGCTGGTCGGAATTGTTTCAGGAACATATTCAACCATCTACATCGCAAGTCCCTGTTTGTTGTGGCTCAATCGGGTCGTTCCTCAAAAATCTGAACAAAAACAGGCGTGATGCGGCCATCTTCTGTGGAGTTCCCGTTACCATCCCTTGCCATCATTGGTCTTGGACTTATTGGTGGCTCGCTGGCGCTGGATCTCAAAAAACAGGGAATTGTGAAGCAGGTGATCGGTTATGATCTCCGTGAAGAACACTGCCAGCAGGCTTTGAGACTTGGAATTGTTGATCAGGCTTCGACCGTGTGGGATGAGGCGCTCAAACAAGCAACCCTGGTGGTTCTGGCTGTACCGGTACGGTCCTGTTCAACGGTCATTCGTGAATTGCGCGGAAAACTTTCTCCACAGGTTGTGATGACCGATGTGGGCAGTGTCAAAGGCCCGGTGATGCGTCTGATGGCCTCTGAATTTTCAGACATAGCCTTTGTCGGTGGACATCCCATCGCCGGTTCCGAACAATTTGGTCCTCAACATGCCCGCACCGGATTGTTTCAAAACAAAATGTTCATTGTGACGCCGGCGAATAACACCGCACCAGAGCATCTGGAATTGATCCGAAGCCTCTGGGAACGAGTCGGAAGTCGTGTGATCACAATGGACGAAAACACTCATGACCGGGTGTTTTCCTGGGTCAGTCATCTGCCGCACCTGCTGGCGTATGGCAGCATTCAAACCATCGCTGGAGCGGATGAACCGGAGATTCTGAAATTTTCCGGTGCCGGATTGAAAGATTTTTCCCGGATAGCCTCTTCCAGTCCGGAAATGTGGGCCGATATTTTTCTGGAAAACAAAGCCAACCTGCTGGCCAATCTGAATAAATTTTTTGCGGTCATGCAAAATCTCCAGACAGCCATCGAACAAGACGACCGTGACGGCCTGGCACAACTGCTTCAACAGGCCAAAGCATCCCGCGATCAGTGGATTAGTTGATCACCCCAGTTGATACAATTGAATCTGCTGATTCCGTCCACGAATGGGGACTTCGCCCAGGCTCACCATGGATTCAACATGCATGATTTTTTCCCAGACAGATTCTGAAATGAGAATCTGGGAATTGAACTGTTTGTTGAGTTGTTCGATGCGTGAGGCCAGGTTGACCGTGTCGCCAATCACCGTGTATTCCTTGCGGGTTTGCGAGCCGATATTGCCGGTAATGGCGTTGCCGGTATGCAGGCCGATGCCAATTCGTGTGGGCTGGATTTTTCCTTCCTGAATCAGGGTTTCGATCGTTCTGCAAATTTCAAGAGCCGCATTCACGGCATTCTGGCTTTCTTCACCATCGGCCAGAGGCGCCCCGAAAATTGCCATGAATCCATCTCCCAGAAATTTATTGATGATGCCTTTGTGTCGATTGATGATTTCAATCATGAATCCAAACAGGGTGTTGAGATAAACCACAACTTCTTCAGGCGAATGGGCTTCTGAAAACCGGGTGAATTGCCGAATATCCAGAAACATCACGCACACATGCCGCATTTCGCTGTTCACATCCGTTTTTTGTTGCAACAACTGATTCACCACTTGCGGAGAAACATGCTGTCCGAACATATTCACCACCCGGTTGCGTTCTTCAACTGAATTGAACGACAGCCAGATTCTTTTGTTGATTTCGCGGGCGATCAGTCCGGTGATAAAACCAGTACATGCCAGAATCGCGGCTTTATCCAGATGATGAAAAATATTGGTCATGGCATAGGGATAAGACTCTGCTGACGGTTGATGAATGCTGTACCACGATATTCCCAGATATTGCAGACCACTTAGAAAGCCCGATAACAGCGACATTTTGAAATCAAGACGCAAGATGCTGAGTACCAGAAAAATAAAATACATATAGGTTGCCGGACCAAGGAGAGCGCCGACCGGATCAATAATATATCCCATCAGCCAGATACCGATGGTGGGGATGGTGGTTTCTTCAATCACCTGTCCGTAACGCATCCATGTCACCCAGCGACTGTTGTCTTCAATGGCCTTGTGAATCACCATTTTGGAAATGAATTCATACGCAATGATTCCGCCAAAAAAGAACCACGCATGGCCCAGGTGGAGCCGATGATTGAACAATTCATCGAATTGGCGGGGCAGAACCATGTAAAATCCTGTGACAACGATCAGTACCAGAGAAAAGATGGCAATGATCAGCAGGGTACGCAGTTCCTCAGCTCTCAATAATTGCTGGCGCAAGTAGCTTTCAAAGGCTTTCTCCGCATTTTCAGGAAGATGAGAAGTATGATGCAAGGAAAAGAGAGATGTGTGTTTCATGGCAATACGGAAGGAAACGCCATGTCCGTGAGACATGGCTTTAAAATATCAGATCAGGTTTCTGAGTCAGTAGCCCAGTCACAGAATTCCTTGACCCCGCCGAATTTGAAGTTATAGGTCACACTGGCCGCACCCACAAGCCCTTGCCAGGTTCCATTGAACGGATCCTGAAACACACCGGCTCTGGCGTTGTTGCGAACGTCACTGTTGGTGGTGGTTGGCATAAGAATGATGGTCGCAAAACCAAAACTGATGCTGTCTGTGTTCGACATGCGGTATTCTCCACCTATCCCCATTTTCACAACTTCCCCGATAGGGATAATCGCTGACATTAATCGTGGATCAGTCAAACTTGTGGTTTTTTCAGCGCCACCCCGTATCAGATATTTTTCATTGAAATGATAGGCTCCGCCAGCGCGGTAAACTTTGATATCCTGTAATTGGAACGGGAGCGAGATATTGTCTTCTTCAAAGCCAACAATTTTCAACAGACTGGCACGCTGAGGCAAATCGGCACTCAGCGTAGAAAACATGCTGAAACCGATTTCCGCATAGCCCACTTCACCTTCGATGGTTGGGTTTTCCGGATCATCTTTCCACCCCAGTGCTGTTTCCATATACCAGGGTAAGCCGACATTGGCTTTGAACGACATGTCATTCAATTTTAAATTGAGTCCGTTGGACATGGCAGGGAACGCCTTGGAAATTGCGGTATCCGCCAGAATCAGACCTGCTTCAGCCAGCGGGTTGATGGAAAATTTCCCTTCACCGAGAATCGTGAGCTTGAAGGACGATTGATAATGCATAGCCAGAAAGAAATTTTCATATTGCCCGAGATAAGCCACATTGAAATTTTGTCCGCCACCATTTCCATACAAATGGATGGTTTCGTTCAATCGGATTGGATTACTCAACCCGAATAAACCCATATTGTCAGAGATAAATCCCATGACACCACCAACAATCGTGTCCAGATTGAACCCTTCAGGAAGCAGATTCGCCAGTCCCAGGGTCAGCTCATTGACATAATCGGTTACACCTTCCAGCACAAGAGGGTTATCCAGGTTCAGATCAATCCCATCCCGGCGGTAATCAAAATAAGGAATATGATGGGTCACGCCAAAGGCTATGTGATTGTTCTCATCCAGATCGGTGGCATAGTTCACATTGAGTCCTACAATCACCAGTGTGACATCCTGTACAATATCTTTTCCTGCCCAGTTTCTATCCCATTTCATGGCCGCCGCAAAGGTGGGTTTGAAGGCAAAACCCCAGGCGTCATCGTCATTTCTTTTGGCAAATTCAAAACTGGGTGCTGTTAGAAACCCACCTGTTTCAAGCGGCAATAGTTCAATGGGTAATGATGTTTCTGTCTGTTTTTTCCCGATATTCTTATCAGCCTGATCCGCACTGCCATCGCCCCCGAAAGAGCCTTCCCACTGCAATCGAAAATTGATGAGGTGTCCACCAATACTGAAATGCATTCCCGGTTCCAGTCGCATCATGCCTGCCGGGTTGGTGGCCACGGTTTCAGCATAGTCATTGAAGGTCATGACGGCATTTTGAACCAGTTGATTGGTACTCGTCAATGCGTTCCCCAAAGCACCATACGCTGTTGAAATGCCCATAAACCAGAGCAGAACCATTATTCCATTGATTTTCCATTGCGTTCGCATAAATCACTCATCATTTCAGGTTAGTTTTTTGACCTCACCTGGTGAGGCATCCCCCTGACTGAATACTCCTGCTGAAATCACAGATCTGGCCTCAGACTGGAGTTTCATGTCGCTAGGTGTTGCTTTAACGGAGAAAATCATCTTTTGCAAGAAACAACCTGAAAAAGATAAAAAAATTATAAATTCAGGGACTTGTTTTAAAAAATGAGGATTGTTCAAATTTCCCTTTGTGAACATGTATTTATTTTGATACCAGAAAATAAGTCAGATAGCGCGTGACGATGTCTTGACGTGAACTGATTTGTTTTGCAACCCGTTTATTAACCAGATTTGTTCTTGTCTGATCACAGCGGAACAGGAGGAACATGCCCGAAGCCATAAAAGCTCCAAGTCCAGGAATTCTCATGAACTCAACTTTGCAGAAGATTCTCAATCTTGCGAATATTGCCACAATCCTCGTCATTTTTGTTGTGGCACCAGCATTTTTTCTGTCACGCTGGGCTGATCCGGTCATTGAGCATATCAGTGCCCGTTTTATCATTCCGACCATCAACAAATACATGCGGGATAATCCGGAATTGCTGAGTAATTTACCCGGACGCATTGATCGTGAAGCCGCGGCGACCATGGTCAATAATCTGTTGCGGGAAAGTCCCGATCTGCTGAGTGATTACGTCCAGCATCTGGATCCGGTGCTCATGGCTGAAGCACTGAACCGGGCCGCCAGAAACACGCCTGAATTTTCCAGCAAATTCGCGCAAAAAGTCGATGGAAAAGCGATTGGTACGCAGGTCAACATTCTCGTCAAGCAGAATCCGGCGTTTGCCAGTGAAATGCTGAGTGTTCTTGATCCCAATGCTCTGGCTGGCATGATCAATACAACGATGAAGAAAAACCCGGATTTCGCCTCCAGTCTGCTGGCGGAACTGGATGCGGCGATCATTGCCCAGACCGTCAATAATTTGTTGAAACAAAACACCGAGTTTGTTTCAAAAGTGGTGGGAGGCATCGACACAAAAGTTTTGACTCAGGGAATGAATATTCTGCTGGAGCAACATCAGAAATTTATTTCCGGCATTGCGGGTGGTCTCGACACCAGGATTCTGGCATTATCCATCAACAATTTGTTGAGAGAACATCCCAAAATGCTGTCTGAATTGATCAGCGGCATGAACACTCAAGGACTGGCGGTAACCGTCAATCATGTCATCAAAGACAACCCACGATTGGCATCCAATCTGGTGGGCGACCTTGAAACCGGCAATATTGCCGCTTCCATCAATTATCTGGTTGAAGATCACCCCATGCTGCTCTCTGACATGGTCGGTGGGATGAATGCCACCGCAGTGGGTACCGCGACCAACAATTTGCTCAAAGCCAATCCCAAATTTCTGCCGGTTCTTGTGAAAAGCATGGATCCCCAGGTGGTGGCCCATGCACTCAATGCCACACTTCAGGAAAATCCGGAATTTCTGGCGACAATGGCCAAAGATCTTGATATGCAGGCTGTTGGAACTTCGGTCAATCAATTGCTCAAGCAGAATCCAAGGTTGGTCTCCAATGTGCTGAAACCGGTCAACGTCAAACTGATCGCGGATGCGGCGAATATCCTGATGGAAGAAAATACAGGATTCATGAGCGAACTTATCGGCGGACTGGATGGAAAATTGCTGGGTGGAGCCATCACCGTGCTGATGATGAACAACCCGGGATTTCTGGCCAAAGTGGTCAAAAACATGGATCTCCAACCTTCTGTTGAAGCAGTCAACATCCTGTTGCGTGATAACCGGGATATTCAGAAAGAATTCCTGAAACATCTGGATGTTGACGCGATGATGGTTGTGCTGAATCGTAGTGAGGAGTATCTGATTCCTATGGTCAACACCTTGTTCAGTCGTGAAAACCTTATGGGACAAATGGCCTGGCGTGTCAGCGGGACTTTTGGCTACAATGTCACCTTTCCAACAATTCCTGTCGCAGGTTCCCTGCATGGTGGCTACAAGCTGTCAGAAGAAGATCTTGGCCGTTTCTGGGACAACAAGGAAGGCCTGCAAATGGATAAACCCGCATCCAAAAAGAAATAACCGAACCCGTTAGTGATAGGAATTATGTCTGCTTTTATCGCGTTTCCTCTAAATTCCGAATTGGAACACAAACTCAAGGAGGCCTGTCGGCGAGTCCGCAGGGAACCGCCTGAAATTCAGCATCTGCCATTTGTCATCGACTTGATCTGTGAATTGGTGGATGTCGGCATGAATTTTTATTTTGCAGGGTTGATTCAACGATTAAAACTTGGAGGTTGGGGGATCACCATCATCAACATGGCACTGAAAACAGCCAAGGGCGGATTGCATGTGATGATCCGCAAAATTCTCAAAAACATGACGAATGAACAATTGCATCCACTCATGGGCCTGTTGGAAGAAATGCTACTTGAACATGACGGAAAAGCTTCGTTGGGATTTCCCATTGAAGGCGAACTGGCAGAACGCTTGAAAGAAAATGTCAGGCGTATCCAGAACGAATCCCCACCCAGCCAGCATTCTGAATACACACTCACTGTCATGTACGCACTGACAGACACCGGTCTGGACTTTTATTTTCTGGAGGCTGCCCGCAGATTGCAGGTTGGCCAGTGGGGAATGAAAACCGTCAATTGGGGGGTGGTCATTGCGCGAAAAGCCATTCATGGAGCCATGAAAAAACTACTCCCCACCCTGAATGATGAACAATTGGCGACACTTTCAGGATTTGTGGATGAAATCATGATTGAAATCGCAGGCTAACACCTCAGCAGAAACAGGCCCAATGTTTGTTGAAATAAGAAAAATACCTGGATTATCGGTTGTCGGCAAATTACCCGTGGGCATGGAACGAGGCGGATTTTTCCTGAACATGGAACATATTCTGTTTGTCAGTTTCGAAACCAGGATGATCAATCTTTATACCGATGAGATCGTCTTTCATCTGTATTTTGAAGAAGATGCCATGTCTGAATACCAGCGACTCAAAACCCTGTTCACCAAAAAATATTGTGCCAAATAAAATCCCCGCATCAATGAATGCCTGCTACATGAAAGAAGCCCTTCAACTGGCAATGGATGGCATGAAAGCCCGAAAAGGAGGACCTTTTGGTGCGGTAATCGTGAGACAGGGTGAAGTGATTGGCCGAGGACAGAATCAGGTTACTTCCACCAATGATCCTACAGCTCATGCAGAAATTGTGGCGATTCGTGACGCGACGGCACAATCAGGCTCCTTTCAATTGAACGGTTGTGACATTTATACCAGTTGTGAACCTTGCCCCATGTGCCTGGGGGCCATCTACTGGGCGAGACTGGACCGGATCTACTATGCGGCAACCCGTGAAGACGCGGCCGTCATTGGTTTTGATGATCGGGCAATTTATGACGAATATCTGAAACCGGTTTCAGAACGTTCTCTTCCCATGTCGCAGTTCTTACGGGATGAGGCACTTGATGTTTTTGAAATATGGGCAAATCTGAATTCAAAAATCTGTTATTGAATTTCTGGTAAGTCCGTTTGGTTAATCTATATTGAGAGAGTGTGTCTATGAAAAAATGGATAGTGCTATGGACTTTGGGGCTGTTTTTTATCACAACTCAACAAAGCCATGCGGAAAAATATCTGTGGGGTGTCGAAGATCTTCAATATTTCCCGTTATATTCCAGTGAGGGCGAGACCTATCTGGGCTATGCTTCTGATCTGTTCAATCTCTTTGAAAAAACAGAAAAACTGGAGATGGAGATAAAACCCTTTCCTGTCAAACGTCTGTATGACAATTTTTTTGCGGGAAAAATTGACTTCAAATTTCCTGATCACCCCAACTGGCAGACAGATCTGAGGAAAGATATCCAGATTATTTACAGTGATCCTGTGATTGACTATATTGATGGCTGTATGGTCTTGCCCGCGAAAGTGGGAAAAGGTCTGTCAAGCATTAAAGTGCTTGGAACAGTGCGTGGATTTACAGCATGGGATTATCTGGATCAGATCAAATCTGGTTCGATCAAGGTCTCTGAAAATAATTCATTCACAGGACTGTTACAGCAAGTGATTATGGGAAGGGTTGACTGTGCCTATATCAATATCACAGTTGCCCGTTATCAATTGAATGAAATTTTGAAAAAACCAGGTGGTGCGGTATTTGATCCAAGTCTTCCACACACCAGTGATTCATACAAAATATCCTCTAAAAAACATCCTGAGGTTATTGAAAAATTTAACAAATTTCTCAATGGACATGCTGGTGAAATAGCGGTGCTCAAAGCAAAATACAACATAAGCCCTTGATAGAAGAGCTTTTCACGGAGAAAATATGCGGGAAGCCATTGAACAGAAAATCACGGATATACAGACTCCGGGGTATCTCAGAATATTTGCCCTGCGATACCGTCGTTTTTAGCCACAGAACCCCCGCCCCAGATGGTGCGTAGACTATGTTACCGATTGGTCTACGATGTGATCCCAGAGTGGCATGTAATCGTTTAGAATGTTTTCCTGATTTTCTTTGTTGAGAGGTTTTTATGAAACGATTGATCAACCCCTTGATTGACTGTGTGTTCAAGGCCATTCTGGGTGATCCGGAGCACAAGGGGATTCTGATTCATTTTCTCAACAGTATCCTCAAGCAGAATTGCCCCATCACCGATGTAGAAATCCTCAACCCCTACAACGCCAAGGAATTCCTCAACGACAAACTCACAGTGGTGGATGTCAAGGCTCAGGATGCGCAAGGACATCTTTATCAGATCGAAGTGCAACTGACACTTGAACGATGTCTGAGTGAACGCATGCTGTACAACTGGAGCGTGCTTTACAAAAAACAAATTGAGGAAGGTGAAGATTATTCCCGACTTCATCCGGTCATTGCCATCTGGTTGCTGGACGGCACCCTATTTTCGGAATCATCTGTTGTGCATCATCATTTTCAGGTGTATGATTCTCAACATCAGGTCAGTCTGACGGATCATTGTGCTATTCATGTTCTGGAATTGCCCAAATGGAAAAAACCGGAACACCATCCACTCGAACCGGAAGATGCCTGGATGTATTTTTTCGAGGAAGCCAGACACTGGGAGAATCTCCCGGAAGAACTTCAACCCATTGAACCTTTGAGGGATGCCATGAGTGTCATGAAACGTTTTGCCGAAAGAGATGCCGATTACTGGTTGTATGAAGCCCGCCTGGAAGGCCAACGACTGCAACGGTTCCGTGAAAACGAAATGCTGCGTGTTGAACGTGAAAAACAAAAGGCGGAGGATGATTTGAAACAGGCTCGTCAGATGTTGGAAGAAACCCGGAAGCAGACAGAGCAAGCACAACAGAACGCTGAGCAAGCACAACAGAAAGCTGAGCAAGCACAACAGAAAGCTGAACAGGAAAAACAGAAAGCTGAGCAGGAATTGAACATGGAGCGGCAGGAAACAAACAAATTACGGGAACTGCTCAAACAAGCGGGAATTAATCCTGACACAGCCATGAAATCCTGAGCCAGTCCCAGTCCAAAGTTTTGAAACAAGGTAGACTGGATCACCATGATGGGTACTCAATTGCGGATATCCCAGAGAGTCCACAGTCCAATCAGAATAAATCCGGCGCCAGCAATAATTTTGAGCCAGCGGGGGTTGATGAGGTGGCTCAACTGACTTCCCACGAGAACGGCCAGAAAAGAAGACAGCACCAAGGCTGAGGCAGAAGCCGCAAAAACACCCCATTTGCTCAATTCCTGATTGGTAGAAAACATCAGGGTGGCAAGCTGGGTTTTATCACCAAGTTCCGCCAAAAACACACTTGCGAAAACAAACCATAATTCTTTCATAACACTCCGTTAACAGTCGGTCATTTTCATGTTTAAAAAATTTCAAACAACCGCGTCATGGTTCTAAAAAAGCCTTGTTTTGTCAAGATAACTCATGTATTACCGGCGCTTTCCTTTTGGCAAGGTAGCTCAATTGGTTGAGAGCGCAGGATTCATAACCCTGAGGTTGGGGGTTCAATTCCCCCCCTTGCTACCATTTTCCTCATTGCGACAGCCCCTCAGTTCAGCAAATCATTCCCTATCTTTCAGTGGAATCTCCAGACGTGCGCGAACAGCCGATGCGTGAGCATACAAGCCTTCACTTTCAGCGAATTCCATAATGGCCGTGCTGTCCTGACGCAGGCGTTGAGCAGAATAGCCAATCACCGAGGTTGTTTTAATGAAATCCTGAACTCCCAGCGGAGAAGAGAATTTCGCACAACCTGAAGTGGGCAGAGTGTGGTTGGGGCCTGCAAAATAATCGCCCACAGGCTCAGGGCTATAAGGTCCCATGAACACCGCACCCGCATTCCGGATTTTGTGTAGCTTTTCGAAGGGATCAGGGATCAGGAGTTCCAGATGTTCCGGGGCAAACACATTAATGGCGTCAAAAATGTCATCAACATGTTCTTCCACCACAATCGCTGAGTTATTGAGGAAAGAGGCTTCGATGATTTCCCGACGGGGAAGGGTGGGAATGATTTCTTCCAGCCATGCGGCGACACTCAGAGCCTGTTGCGAAGAGTTTGTCACAAGGACAGCCCGGGCGTCAGGATCGTGCTCAGCTTGTGACAACATATCGCGGCCAAGATATTCCACAGGAATCTCGGGTTGTGTGCAGGCAATCATGATTTCACTGGGACCCGCAAATGAATCAATTCCGACAATTCCGTAGACCTGCCGTTTGGCTTCCGCAACCCAGGCGTTTCCTGGGCCGGTTATTTTATATACAGGTTCAATCGTTTCTGTGCCATAGGCCAATGCGCCGATCGCCTGGGCACCTCCAACCGCATAGATTTCAGTAATTCCCAATAATTCCAGTGTTGCCAGAATCAGCGTGTGGGGCAATCCGCTTTCTGTCGGCGGCGACACAACCACAATTCTGGGCACTCCAGCCACCTGTGCCGGAATCACATTCATCAACACTGTCGATGGATAGACCGCGCGTCCCCCCGGAACATAGATGCCAACGCAATCAATGGGGGATACTTTCCATCCCAAAATGGCGCCATCTTTCTCAAAACGGAGTTGCGTTTCTGTTTTTTGCCGTTGATGGAATTCCTTGATATTGGTGGCGGCTCGACAAATGGTTTCTTTCAGGGAGGGGGGCAGTGCTGACAAAGCCTGTTTTAACGCGTCTGGAGGAACCTTGAATTGCGTCAACGCGATTTTGTCAAATTGCCGGGTGTATCCAGCCAAAGCCGCATCCCCTGTTTGTTTGACAGTTTCCAGAATCTGGCGCACAGAGGCCGAAATATCACGGGTGGGCACGTCTGCCAGATTTTGCAGATATTGAGACATTCCTTCAAAAATACGTACTTTCATAACGCCGTTTCCAATCTATTTGAATTTCACCAGAAGCATAGCGATATCATCGGTTTTATGCATACTGCCAGTGTATTGATGGAGTAATTTTACCATGTTTTTCAGAACGGCAGGATATTGGATAGATCGCTCAAAGTAAATACTCATCTGCGGAATTCCGAGAAAACATTTATTTTCGTTCATACATTCAGAATATCCATCCGTATAGAGTAGCAGTTGATCGCCTGATGAAATCCTGATTTCAGCTTCCTCATAGTGTTTTTGGGCTTCCAGCAGTTTGAGCGGCAATCCTGAATGTGTTTTCAGGACAGAAACCCGATGCTGTTGGTTTTGATAGATCAAAGGCGGAGTGTGTCCGGCACAAGCATAGCGCAGAGTTCTTGAGGGATGATGAAAGATGGAATAAAACATGGTGAGATATTGTTGGGTGGGCAACGTATCCCATAACGCCTGATTGAGTTTGACCAACGCATCGGAGGGTGAAAGATCCTTACTGGTCAAAATTCGCAGATACCCCCGAACCAGCGTCATGGTGACCATGGCGGGAGCCCCATGTCCGCTGACATCCGCCATCACAAAAGCTGTATGCTCATCATCAATGGGAAAGGTATCATAATAATCACCACTGGCGTATTCAGTCGGTTCATAAAAAATTTCTACGTCAAAAAAAGGCGTTTGGGGGACCTGACTGACCAGCAGTTTTTTCTGGATGTCGCCGACTTCCTCCAGTTGTTCGGCCAACTGATTTTTTAATTCAAGAATTTCATGATATTGGGCATCCATCCGCAGTGCGGTATGAATGCGTGCGTTCAACTCAAGTTCATGAACCGGTTTGGTGATATAGTCCACAGCACCAAAATCCAGACAGGATGCGAGCATCGTTTTTTCATTCTCACTGGTCAGCATGATGACAGGAATGTTGTAGTGGGATTTTTTTAAAAATTTAAGGACAGCAATTCCGTCCATTTCAGGCATGTATAAATCCAACAGAATCAGATCAGGTTTCTGTTCGTTCAGCACCGTTTCAAGTTCTCGACTGTTCATCAACGACAAAATATCAAAGCCGCTGTTTTTTAATAGCAATACCATGAACTTGAGCACATCCGGTGAATCATCCACCACAAGGATCAGGGGTCTGGTATCTTGATTCACATGGACCTCAAAGTTTGCAGGAGTTGATCAAGAATAGTTTGGAAGGACTCCTGATCCATATTGACCAGAGCTTCCTGCAACAAAGTGATCTGTTGATTGATATATGGAACAGAATTCAGTTGTTGTTTCATGGTTTCCAATTGTTTTTCCAGCACGGTATAGCGCCAGAAACTGATGTTTGCGAGTTCTTCCGCTTCTTGAATAAAAGTCTGACGCATTGCGTCTGGAATGTCCTGCATCGTCATGGTGGCGGATGTCGTATGTTCCGAAGGTGATTCCGGATCATTTTCTCTTCCCAGATACTTTTTACACAGGGCCAGTAACGAGTCTTTTTGTAATGGTTTTGAAAGACAGTCCTCAAAACAGCCTGATTTTTTTTCAGTATCGCTGGTGCCATAGGGCAAGATTCCAATCACAGGAATATTGGCGCAGTTTGGTCGTTGTTTCAACTGTTCAGTGGTTTGAATTCCATCCATTTCAGGCATTTGAAGATCCATGAGAATGAGTGAGGGATGACACTGTTCTGCTTTTTTTAAGGCTTCCTTGCCATTGATCGCTGTTTCTACCTGCACTCCCAGATCACCGAGCATAATTTTAGTGAGAAACAGATGCGTGTCATTATCGTCGGCAATCAATACCGTTTTTCCTGCATAAACCTGTTTTTCAGATTTTATGATCCTTTCTGGTGTGATGGCTATTTTATCGATGTTCAACCAGAAATTCAGTGTCAAATGAGTTGCCGTGTGTTCCAGAGTGAATTTTCCCTGCAATTCAGATCCCCATTGTGCAATCCGCTTGAGTCTCGCATCCTGAAAAGCACCCTGTACCTGTTTGTCAAGAGGTTGCGTTAACATCTGAAATTGTTGCTCGCGTTGTTGCATGTCGTCTTCATTGATGGATAAAACCAGCGCAAATAAAATCTGATCTGGATGGGGCTCAACTTCGAGACGTACAACAGAAAAAGAGGGGGGACCCTCCAGACAGATTTCAAGCAATCCTTTGAGCAGATGATTCAAGCGTCCCCGGTCACTGCTGATGTGGACGGGGGTTTGCCCCTGAAAGGCATAACTGAAATCAATATTTTGTTCCATAGCCGTTTTTTTCAGCAAGGTCATCAAGCCTTTCACCATGACTCTGAGATCGAATTTTTCCCATTTAGGCTCGGTACTGTCTGGATTGAATTTGGCGAGCGCGGAAATATTGTAAATGGCTTCTTCCAGATTACTGATGTTGCTGAGCAGGATCTGCAGATAGTGTTCGCACTGCTCTTTCATCTCCTGTTTTTTAAACATCGTCAGCAGAACTTCCGCAAAACCTTTGACCGAACTCAAAGGTGAGCGGATCTCATGGGACATGCTGTCATAGTAATTGTGGTTTTGTCGGGCATAGTGGCGTTTGATCTGAGCCAGTTCAATCCAGGGGGTCAGATAGTTTCCCAGAAGAGTCAAAAGGCTGGTTTGCGCGGCATCAAGGTGCAGCGGTTTGTCATGAAACACCGCGAGTATTCCGATCCAGAGGCCTTCGGGATTTTGGAGAGGGCAGGCAAAATAGCCTTTTATATTCCGATTCATGAAAAATGGCGTTTTTAAGGCTTCGGGATCATGAATTTCACAACGTTGGGTCGCATTACAGAAATCCCATTTGAGATCTGCTGCGGAGATGCTCCGGCTTGGTTCAAGGTGGTCCCTGTGCCAGAACGCTTTGGTCATGATTGTAGAATTGTGCTGAATCTCGCCGATCAGCACAAAAGGAACACCTAATTCAGCCGCGACCTGTCGGCAGATCTGCCCGAACCCGTCCTCTGTGCCTGGCGTTGCCAGCAGTTTTGATAATCGGTGATAAGAAGATTCCTCCTGATTTTGAGAAGAAAACCACAGCCAATTTTTAAACATAGGATAACCAGAAAGAGATGATTTTTATTCCTCTATTGCGTTTGTCAATCAATCCCGTTAACACAAATAAAACACTTATAGGCTATATGTATTGAGAAGAAGTAGCGCTTACAAGTCTGAAAACAAGTTTCAGCACTCAAATATGTCATAAATTGAAGAGGAGAAAAATGCCATCTGTCAGAAAAAACATGAAAAAAGGAGTATCTACCACCAATAGCGGAACAATTCTGAACAACGGAAGGCCAAGCAAAGCCATGCCGGAACTCCCGCTGGACTGGGAAAATCTTGATCCTGCCGATCTTAAAAACCCTCTGCTGTATATCAACCGTGAGTTGAGTTGGCTGGAATTCAATCAACGTGTGCTGGACCAGGCATATGATGACATGCATCCTTTGCTGGAAAGAGTGAAATTTCTGGCGATTGTCGGCACGAATCTGGATGAGTTTTTTATGATTCGTCTGGCAACAATCATCAAAAAGATTGTGAACAATATTGATGATCTCTCACAGGATGGCCTGACAACACGCCGCCAGTTCTGGGCGATTCGGGAACGTGCTGAAAAAATGCTCAATGACATGACTCAATGCTGGGAAAAAACCTTGAAGCCTCAACTTCGGGAAAAGTCGATTGTGTTTCTGGATGCCGCCGATTATACGGACCAAATCCGACAATTTCTAAGCTCGTATTTTCTCAAGGAAATATATCCCGTATTGACTCCTCTGGCCTATGATCCCGGACATCCCTTCCCACATATTTCCAATCTCAGCACCAGCCTGGCTGTTGTGATCCGGCATCAGGGAGAAACCAGATTTGCCCGGGTTAAAATTACAGCCGTATTGCCGAGGTTTGTACGTATTCCTGAGCAGGTTTGCGGTATTTCAGGGCATGTCTTTGTGTTTGTGGAAGATGTGCTCAAAGACCATATGCAAGAGCTTTTTCCAGGGACCAAAATCGAAGAAATCTATTTGTTCCGGATGATCCGTGATACGGATGTGGTCATACAGGAAGATGAAGCGGATGATCTCCTGCAAACAGTGGATGAAAGCCTGAAACGAGTCAGATATGGCGAGGTTTCAATGCTCCAGGTAGAACAGAACATGCCCGACCGTATTCTGAACATTCTGATTGAAAACACCCGGGCGATGGAAGGTGTGGTCACGCGGACGGACAGTCGCATGAATTATGGCAGTCTGATGCAACTCTATCAACTCCATCGGCCACAATTGAAAGACACACCGTTTTCGCCACCTGTCCTGTTCAGTGAACACAACCGGGATACGCTGCTTGAACGCATCAAGATTCAGGATTTGCTGGTGCATCATCCGTTTGAGTCGTTTGTTTCTGTCGAAAATTTTATTTCGGCGGCAGTCAATGATCCCAATGTGATTGTGATTAAAATGACGCTGTACCGCATTGGTTCCAACTCACCGATTGTGGACCAGCTTATTCAGGCGGCTGAAGCCGGGAAACAGGTGTCTGTTCTGGTTGAACTCAAAGCCCGGTTTGATGAAAAAAATAATATCATCTGGGCCAAACGCCTTGAGGAAGTGGGCGTGCATGTGGTGTATGGCGTGATGAAGCTCAAAACACACTGCAAGTTGTGTCTGGTCATTCGCAAAGAATCCGATGGTATCCGGCGCTACATGCATATTGGCTCAGGAAACTATAATCGCGGAACCGCGCAAATTTACACCGATACCGGATTATTTACCGCCAATGATGAAATCGGTGGTGATGTTTCGGATGTGTTCAATGTGATCACGGGTTACTCCAATAAAAAGGACTATAAACATTTACTGGTAGCACCAGCGGGTCTGCGCCCCGGCATTATGAGAATGATTGAACGGGAAATCCTGCATGCCCGTGAAGGCCGGGAAACGAGAATCATTATCAAGGCGAACGGATTGACAGACCCTGAAATAATCCGTGCCATGTATCAGGCCTCACAGGCCGGTATCAAAATTGACCTGATTGTTCGGGGCATTTGCTGTCTCCGCCCCGGAATCAAGGGCATCAGTGAGAACATCAGAGTGATCTCAGTGGTGGGCCGGTTTCTGGAACACTCCCGAATTTATTATTTTCTGAATGGTGGACAGGAAAACATGTATATCGGCTCCGCGGATCTGATGGAGAGGAATCTGGATAAACGGGTTGAAGTCCTGTGCCCTGTACTGGACCCCAAAATCATGGAGCATCTCAAAAATATGGTTCTGGGCAGTGTGCTCAATGATTCTGTGAGAGCCTTTGTTTTACAGTCCAACGGCAAATATGAACGTCTGAAAAATCTTCAGAAAGACGGAATTGATTCGCAGGATTATCTCCTCAATTGGTATGCCAAAAGTGGAAATTTGTAGAATCAGGAAGTGACTCTGAATGTGCGGCTTACTCCCTGATAAGGCACAAAATCACGGAATGTTCTCTGAGACCCCTGATACACCACCCTGTAAATTCCCGGAATTGTTTCGTCCGGGATGTTCCAGATGATTTCTGCGATGAGGTCTTTTTTTTGCTGAAACCATCGAACCCGGGTATCCCAATCTGAATCGACAGCAACGCATTCCCATCGGCCTTGATGCTGTCGTTCTACGAGCACATAGGTTTGAGTCTGCTCCAGGTCATCATTCGGATTGGATGCATTGAGCTGAAACAGAACTTTCTCACCGGGATGGTATACGCTACGGGGTTGTTGGCGGACCATCCCCTGCGTGGGGCTTGCTTTCAGACTTCTTTGCCGGAGTTCCACACGCTGGAACATGGGGAACTGAAAAATCGGTGCCCGGGATTCCTTGACCGCAATGCCATACGCCATCATGTGAGACAGTTCGGAATAAATCTGCTGATACGCATTGAAGGTATAGGGGCCAAAATGAACGGAGGCACCTTCATAATGCTGAAGTGCGTAGGCTTCCCGCGTTTCAATATAACCGGTGTAGGTATTGGCCAGTCCAGCGATCACAAGATGCTGGATCCCCTTGTTGATCAGGACGCTCGATAATTGATGTTTCAACCGTCTGCCACACATCGTGGTCATTTCTCCCGGAACTGAAATCAAGCCCAGCATGCCAATCTGAAAAATCTGAAATGGCAGAGTTTGCGGCGTCCATGGTGCGTTTTGCGAAATTCCTGTGGGTAAAATGACAGGTTTATGCTGATGTTCCGGATCATCCCAGAGGCGTGACAACATCCAGGTCGCAGTGCCAATGGCTTTAGCCGAAAGACCTTTATTGTGTTTCCAGATATGTGGAAGCGTCCATGTTTTGCCCTTGTTGAGTCCTTCCTGAATTCCCGGCACATCGCTGGGGCCATCCTGTGAGGCACCCGCGGCAAAGGAAACTCCCAAAGCCGAAGTTGGCAAACGAATTTCAGTGGTGCCCGTAAATTCCGGAGCAACCACATAGCCGGGCATTTTTACCCATCGGTGCCTAAAATCTAACGGTCCTGTCACAGGTTTGCCTTTTGCCTCAAACAATTCCCAGGCCTTCTCAAATTGTCTGAAACCGCATATTTCTGTACTTTCCAGGTCATCTTTCCCTTCGCCCATACCATCTCCCCGAATGTTGGGTGATGTATCACCATGCTCACTGTTGGCAAACGCCGCCACAAATGAATTATCCTTATATTTCTCCCGCATTTCTTTCTCAAAACGCCAGGCCGCATAACCTTTGCTGTCTCCGCTGATGTAACGGTTGTTTTTGCTGGTGGAGGTGGGATGAATCGCATACCAACTAATCACCCCCACAGGTTTTGCATCCAGTGTTGTGAATGTACAAACAGTCATTTCCTTGTTGGTATCATGCGGATATTCGATTGAGTCAGGATTTGCCCGATACGCTTCCGGAGAGCGATTGACGCTGATTCCTGTCAACTCCCCCCTGTTCATGAAAAACAGTCCCGGTTTCAATTGACGATGTGCCGTGATGACAGATTGAAAAATACCATTCACGATTCTTCTGAAATTCTGTGAGGAAAAACCCCAGGTGGTGATGTTGTATAACGGATAATGGGAGTATCCACCGGGGCCGGAATGCGTATGCGTTGCCGTGATCATCACATTTTCATGATCATACAAGCCTTCGAAACGGCGTCGGAGTTTTCTGATGACAGCAAGCTTGATGGATTGGGAAATGAAACATAAATCCGCACAGACAAATACCACTCTTTTTCCTGAGTCCGTATCGCGCATGATGAATGCCCGACTCCATAACCGCAGTTGAATGCCCCAGGTTTTCTGCTCAGGTGTGCCATAACCCATCATCCCGAGACCCAGAACATTGCCGGTGATATCCTGTTTTCCAACGCCTATTTCATAATCTGAGGTGCGAGTCTGTGAAGATGTCATAAGTCTCCTGTCAAGCCGGGGTTCAGCCAACAAATCGGTGGATTGGACCGCTAACAACGCTGTCTACCATTGTTCTTAACAGAAAATTTTTATTTGGAAAACAGGAAGATTGAATTCGACAGTATCGTTTTCTCAATGTGACAGGTCGTCTTTGACGGATGGACGCTTCAGAGATCCTCGAAATTGCATTGACGTATGTAATGTGGAAAAATTGTTTGCGTTCATCTTTCAAATCTGTTTGTATACGATCTGAAGCGGTTGTAACAATTATTCCTGTAATTTCAGGAGTTGTTACAGCAAGCCGTAAAAAATGATGACAGTCAGAAATATTTTTTCAATGAAAGAGGGTGTTTTATGGACAATCAACTGAAAAAAATAATCACCCGTATCCATCCTGACCGGTTTCACAGCTATCCCTCGATTCAGCAGATCAATGAAACCGCGGTGCAACAGATTTTATCCTTCTGGAATACCGGAAAGGATTCCAGTCATGCTATCAAATCTTTTTTAGCGACAATCCGGTTTTATTATTACAATCAGGATGATCTGTTTGAAAAAGTGGAAGTGACGCTTGAATTGCGAAACCGTCTTTTGCAAGACTCAGAACTAAGATCCGCGTATGTGGATTATGCCATCCAGTTTCTGTTATTTCTTTGCGGAGGCAGAGACGCAGGGCCTTCTGTGCCGGAAGGACTCGAAGAATATGAAATTCTGGACATCGAACATCCCCGTCAGGAATTCCCTGAATCCTTTGGTGTGGATATTCTGTTACAGCAGATGAGACAAAAACTGGGCAAGGGCATCCAGTTTGATCATGAACTGACCACAGAACAACAGGAAAAGGCCTTGGGGCAACTGATGAATGCCGCTGATATCATGCAACATCTGAATCTGGAAAATATCCAGTTGATCATCGCTCAATCCTATCACATGCTGTCCTCCAACGTATGCAATATTCCTTATGATTTTGAACTGGGCGAATGCCTGAGATACATTGAAGAAAATTTTCCTGAGGCGATCCGGGAGATTCAGTCAAGAAATCGACATTTGACAGTATTTCTAAAGGAAAAGCTGGGCTGTCTGGGCGTGAATGGAACGCAGATCTGTTCCATCACCCAGCTCTATCTTGGGATGGGGCGGTTGAATCTTTATACAAGACAACTCAAGGTATTTGATTTGAAAGAAACTTTTTTGATGATCAGTGTGGATTATTTCAATTCAGGACAAATGTTTTATCTACCATGGAACTTTGATATTGAATCCCTCCAGGCTCATTTGTCCCAGTTTCTGGCAGAACATCAGCAACGTCGCAAAAAGAATTTTGATGAAATGCCCATTCAGCTTTCTTTTGAATTCGCGGCCTGATCACATAGCCTGAATTTGAAGGAAAATGTCCAGAGCCTGGTCACCAAAAATATCATAATGATCCAGATCCTTGACAATATTCATATTTTTTTCCACTTCCAGATCAATCAGTGCGTATTTTGATACATCATTTCCCTGGGCGTCCCTGACCACAACGACCTTGGGACGATTCAGATCTATTGTGGGAACGCTGATCACAAAGGCCATGGAATTATCATTCAACTGTACCAGTGAGCCTTTCGGATATTTCCCCAGAACCTTCATGAACAAGTCCCAGACGTTGGGATCAAATTCCACACCGGTCAAGGCGTCAATATAACGCATAGCGGCGGCAGGTGGCCATGATTTTTTATAACTTCGCCGTCCAATCAAGGCCTGATAGACATCCACAATCGAGGCCAACCGGGTTTCCATCAGCACATCATCATACTTGACATTCTGGGGATAACTCGAATTGAGAGATGTGTCCATTTTCACATGGTGATAATGGGCGATATTGACTATCTGGGACGGCATCCCCATTTCTTCGAGAATCTTTGCGCCAAACACTGTGTGTGACTGCAAAAGATGCATTTCGCGGCTTTCCCGCTCAAACCGGGCAGTGCTTTCCAGAATATCCTTGGGAACTTTTGATTTGCCGCAATCATGCATGAAACCGGCAAACAGGGTCATTTGGACATCCGCAAACACGGGTTTTTCTCCTGTGAGACGTTTCATTTCATAATAGGCATTCTGAAAAATGGCGGCAGCATCCACGCAATGCGCATAGGTCTGGTCACTTTGTTTAAGGCTGGCAAGGGTCTGCATGGCTTCCGCACTTGACGATTTCATCATATTTTCAATATAGACCTTGACCCCCTCGGTTTTCATCTTACCAAGTCTTGCGCCATCCATCATGTCTTTTACCGCATCCGTTGCTTGTTCGCGCATTTCCACGCTTTCTTTCACCTGTTGCACAAATACGTTGGCTTCTTCGACAGATTCCTTGTGTTTTTCCTGTTGGGTTTTCTGTTTGGGAAGTTCCATCACTTCAAATTCCAGAAAACCCCGTTTTTGCAACTCTTCAATCAAGCGCGGGGTAACCGTGGTGAATTTTCTGAGAGTGTCCGGGAAATCTGTAATTTTAAGCAAGCGATCATTCGGTTGCAGGTCATTTTCCTTGCAATCCATCTTTTTTCCATTCCTCGCGATTTTAAAAGTAGCACCTTTAAAATTAAGCTGAATGAATTTACAGGAATGTTCTCCCAACTGTAGATATTGCGTGGAAAATCCTGTGAAGGCCAGGATTTTCATATTATCTTTCAGTTGTTTGATAGGAACAATTTTAGTTGATGCTGACATGGGTTATACCTTCTAAACTGGCGTTGAGGATAAGGGTGAAGCCTTGCATATGGAACATGCGCACTTGTCTCTTAAGGATTTGAAGGTGTACAATCCTGAATTGTGACCATCACTCCAGTGAATCCGGAAAGCGTAATTTCCTACATATTCACTGTGTCGGATATGAATATCCACAGGAATGGTTTCCGGTTTCAATACTTTTTTACCTGTCAATTCATCAATACAAACCGCACAGGGACAATCATTCCGTAATTGGAAAAAAATATAACGGCTTTCGTGGCCGTCTTTCCACAGGATATACAAATCATCAGCAATCAGGATTTTTTCAGGCTTTTTTTGTTTGAGGGATGTCATTACTGTCATAATTTTTTAGTGTCCAGTATAATAACTCAAGAGTTATAAGTTTTTAGCCGACAGTGTCAGTGTTCGTTAGAAAACAAGAATGAGTCTTTAGTACAATAATTTTTGAGTTAATTCAACACACGAATTGGAAAGTACATAAAAATGGGATTTTCGGACAAACAGGTGTTACACGATTATTGGGTGAAACGACGGATCATTCGATCTTCTAATGTGCTGAACGGCTTCATGGAAGTTAGCAGAGAAAATTTTGTTTCCTCCGATCAGGTACGTGATGCCTATGCGGATCATCCGCTGCCGATTGGGCATGGGCAGACTATTTCCCAACCCACAACGGTCATGCTTATGCTGGATTTGCTGGAACTGGAGTCTGGCCAAAAGGTACTTGAAATTGGCGCAGGAAGCGGTTACAACGCTGCGATCATCTCGCGGATCGTCAAAGAAGTGGTGACAATTGAACGCATTCCTGAGTTGGTCGAACTGGCCCGGAAGAATCTGAAAAAGTCAGGTATATCCAATGTCAGGGTGGAATATGGCGATGGCAAAATCGGTTGTTCCATGGAATCTCCGTTTGATCGGATTATCCTCACGGCCGTAGCACCGCGGATTCCGGAAAATTTATTATCCCAGCTCAAGCCAGGTGGCGTGTTGGTGGGGCCTGCAGGGCCTGCATTTCAATGTGAAATGGTCAAAATCCGGAAAATCAGTGAAACACAAAGTGACCGCTCCAGTCATGGTCTGTTTTCATTTGTACCTCTGGTTTAATGTCTCATAAATGATTGATTTTTGAGATGAGTAATTCCCTTGAAGGAGAACATTCATGAAAGGTATCATTCTTGCGGCAGGTTATGCCACACGCTTTCTTCCCGCATCCAAAACCATTCCCAAGGAAATGTTTCCCCTGATTGATCGTCCTGTGATTGATTATATTGTTCAGGAAATGGTTTTGTCAGGAATTCATGACATTTTACTGGTATCTTCCCGTCGTAAAAAAGCCATGGAGGATTATTTTGATAGGGAAATTGAGCTGACCACCGTGTTTGCCCAAACCAACGAAATTGAAAAACTGGAACGGATTCGACCGATTGACGCCAATATTTTCATGTTACGCCAGCAAAAAATGATGGGAACAGGAAACGCGTTGCTCCTTGTTGAACCCTTTGTGCAGGATGAACCCTTTATTGTGGCTTATCCTGACGATTTGTTTTTTGGACCAACGCCCTTGTCACGTCAGTTGATGGATGCTCATGCAACGACTGGAAAAACGGTGTTGGCCGTGGAAGGACTGCCAGGACAGGATGTTTCACGCTATGGTGTGATTGTGCCGGAAAATTCTGACGAACCGATTGAGTCAGGCCGAACAGTCAACATGCGGCAAATGGTGGAGAAGCCGTTCAGGGGCACCGAACCAAGCTGTTTTGTCTCTTATGGTCGATATCTTTACACCCCTGATATTTTCCCGGCCTTGAAGGCCAGCGCCCACAGTCATGATGGTTATGGTGAATTCACACAAACAGAAGCAATCAACATGCTTGCGGCCAGAGGAAATGTTGTGGGATTACAAATCAGCGGAAATCGCTATGATGTGGGTGAACCACTGGGATATGTTCAGACCATTCTGCAGATGGCTATGCAACGTCCACAATTCCGGCAACCGATGAAAGAATTCATGGAACAAATGCTCAAAGATGAGGGCAACGGTAAAAAAACGCGAAAATCCTGAAATGTTGAATACAGTCAGTTCATTTGCTCTGAAAACAACTGTGCCTGCACCTGACATCCGGAATCACAATCCTGATGCCAGGGATAGCGGTGCTGACTGTCAGGCCAGATCAAACGCAGGCGTCCTTCCAGCAAAGGCATTCCTTGAGGATCCAGAGGATTATGCACCAGCATCAGTTCATAGCCTTCAATAATTTCATCAATCAATGAGCCATGCGTGAATTGCTGCCCCATTTTGATCCGTTGTGCCAGAGTATTCAGGAACAGACAGGACATTTCATCGTTCAGTCCAACCACCTCAATTTCAGGATGCTTGAAATTTTTTTGAAGTCCAAATGTCTGGCTGCAGAGGATCTCATCGTAAATGGTAGACAATATTGTCCAACCATAACGCTCAAGATCCTGGCGGATTTTTTCATGCACCTCTTCAGAGGTAGGATCATTCGGGTTTTGAGGGGTCATGGTTGCTCCATGCGGAAGTGACAAGGATCTGTCCGGGATAAATAAAAAAATTAATTGTCTGGTGTTTGATATAGATCATGTTTGTAAAAGTCGAATGAATTTTAAGTACGATGAGGGTCAACGATGACCAGTGAACTAATGTGAACCTAATTAACGCGCAGGAGAACCAATGCTGAAAAAAATGATTCTTGTAACCCTCCTTCTGGTGATTCTAAGCGGAGTCGCGCTCATGGTTTCCCAGAAAAAAAATGAAACTGACCCCAGAGAGGGACAGTCGATCATGAAGACTGTGGATATCAATGAATTGTCACGTATCCTTATCCAGGGGAACAACACACCGGTGGAACTGGAAAAAAATGAAAACCAGCAATGGCTTGTCAAGAGTGAGCACTATCTGGCTTCCTCTGAAGAGTTGCAAAAATTACTGGTCAAATTCATGGAGACCAAAATTGGACATAAAGTCACGGACAATCCACAGCACCATGAAAAATTCAGGGTGCTTCATATCGATCAGAATAATGGCCAGTGGGATGCTCAGAAAACAGGAACCTTGGTACGCCTGTTGAAACAGGATGGCAGTCCTGTGCTGGAGGTGATTCTCGGCAAGGACCGTGTTCAGGGCGGTGGACAATATTTCCGATATGCGGGTGACGATTCGGTTTTTCTGATTCTTCAGAACCTGATTGTGCCTACAGATTCAGAAGAATGGCTGGATAAACTGATTATTGATCTGGATGCTAAAAAACTGGTAAAAAACATCAGCGTCACCCCTTCTGACAACGATCCTTACGTGCTGATCCGTGACAAGGAAGACGCAGAGTGGCAGACCACCCTGACCGGACAGGAATCACTCAAACAGGAAGATATCGGCACCTTGCTCGATCAGTTGAAAGATTTGCAGTTCCTGAAATTAATGCCTGTGTCCACCCCTGCCACAGAAACAGGGCGGGAACGTGTTACCACCCTTGAATTTGAAAATTTTGATGGCCGTATTCTGTTGCTGGTTGTGGGCGAAGACAAAGTTTCAAGTGAAGACTATCATTACATGCATGTGTCGATGAAATTGAGAGAGGGCGTGACGGATGACGCCTTGAAACAGGAAGTTGACACCTTCAATGCAAGAACTCAGAACTGGCTTTATGGCTTGAGTAACTACAAGGGCATCGCTTTTCTGAAACACCGTTCTGATCTGGTAAAAACATCCGGCGCGAGTGAATGATTCCATGCTGAAAACAGAAGCGGATCATACCGAAATGAGTTTTTATTATATGCGGATCAACGGCAGGGAAGAAACCCTGCTGGAGTTTCTGCTGAGAAAATTCCGCTATCTCAATGAACAGGAATGGATGGAAGCCATTCTGGCCCAACATCTTCTGGTGGATCACCGTGAGGGTGATCCCTTTCAGATTCTAAAAAACAATCAGAAAATCATTTATATCAGGTCTGATCATCTGGAACCACCTGTCGATGCGGAATTTGATATCATTTACGAAGATGAGGACCTGATCGCTGTCAATAAATCAGGAGACCTGCCGACTTCGCCCTCCGGGAAATACTACAAAAACACCCTGGTGCATCAAGTCAAGGAAAAGCTGGGCTGGGAAAAAATATACACCCTTCATCGACTGGATCGTGAAACCAGCGGTGTCATTGTTTTTGCCAAACGACAGGAAGTGGCCCAGATGATGGCGACCATGTTTCGGGAACGGAAGATTGAAAAACGATATATTGCGATACTCGAGCGGCCATTACCGGCTCCGGATGTGTTTTTATCTGTTCCGATTGGTCCTGCCATAGACAGTCCGGTCCGAATCAAGCAGTGGGTTATTCCAGAGGGAAAAACCAGCCAGACCCGTTTCATTTTTCAGGAATCAATCGGCAACTACACACGTGTTGAAGTTCGCCCGTTGACGGGACGCACACACCAGATCAGGGTTCATGCAGCATATCTGGGATCGCCTATCGTTGGCGATAAATTGTATGCTCTGAAAAATGATGGTTTCCTGCAATGGAAAGATGAAGGTGAATCATTTCTGGTGTCCCAAAATTTTCCAACGCATCGTCAATTGCTCCATGCCTCAGAGTTGCGGTTTTGTCACCCAGTGACCGGGCGACCTCTGCTGATAAAAGCGGATGATGCCATATTGACCAGGCATCTTGGTTGATTACTCCAACGTTCAACGCTCAGAACGAGGAAGGCAACAGGGGGATCCTCCCAAAGTAACAAGCGGGCGTTTTTTTCAAGATCTCCGCATCATTTGACAGGACACACCATGCCGAACAACTGGCACGAAACAGCAAAATTCTGGAGTCAAAACACTGGTTTTGATGAGCATACCCGTAAAGAAATTCAAAAATTATTTGCTCAAAACAATGACAAGGAACTGGAAGATCGTTTCCGTGGAATTCTGGAATTTGGTACCGGCGGACTCCGGGGGCTCATGGGCGCCGGCACAAACCGGATGAACACCTATACAGTTCGTCAGGCCACCGAAGGTTTGGCCCGCTATATCAAACAGCAGGGACCTTCACCGTATCAGGGGGTCGTTCTGGGCTATGACTCCCGTCACAATTCACAGTTGTTTGCCAAAAACGCGGCTGAAGTGCTGGCCTTTCACAAGATTCCTGTCTTTATTTTTTCCGACATCATTCCCACGCCGATGGTTTCCTGTGAATTGCTCCACAGAAAAGCAATGGCCGGCATCATCATCACAGCCAGTCACAATCCTCCGGCCTATAATGGTTACAAGGTTTACTGGAACAATGGGGGGCAGATCATTCCTCCGGATGACAGTCGAATCATTGAAGAAGTCCGGAGTGTGGAAGCTCTGGAAAAAATTCAAATTCTACCTTTTGAAACAGGAATTTCCGAAGGCCTCATTCAATGGGTGGAACAGGATGCGGATGAATACTATTTTGAACAGGTACAGCAACTTGCTCTCGGAAACCCCGCCTTGAATCAAAAAACACATGTGATTTACACCCCGCTCCATGGCACTGGAGGCCGGGGTGTTGTTCCACTGTTGAAACGGCGTGGATTCGAGCATCTCAGGATTGTGCCGGAACAGGCTGTGCCTGATGGAAATTTTTCCACTGTCACATCGCCGAATCCTGAGGAGGAAAGCGCAATGGAACTCGCCATCGCCTTCTCAAAGCCTGACGATGAACTGATTCTGGCGAATGATCCTGACGCCGATCGTCTTGGCGTGATGATCCGGGACAACAATCAGCAATGGTTCCGGTTGAATGGAAACCAGATCGGAGCCCTGTTGCTGGATTATCAGCTCTCCTCACTGAAAGCACTCAACCGGATGCCGCACGATGGCTGTTTTATCGTGAGCCTTGTGACATCTCCGTTGGGATCCAGTATTGCCAGGAATTATGGTCTGAAAGTTGTGGAAACACTGACAGGATTCAAGTGGATCTGGGGCGAAGCTTATCGGTTGAAGCAGTCAGGACAGGCAACCTTGGTATTTGGCATGGAGGAAAGTCATGGTTATCTGGCTGGAACCTATACCGGAGACAAAGATGGTGTCTGGGCCGCAATGGCCTTTGCGGAGATGACAGCCTCTCTCAAAGCACAGGGAAAAACCGTGATGGATGCCCTCGAACAATTGTATCAGCAGTACGGATACCATCTGGATGCTCTGGAAACTCAAACGCTTCCCGGACAAGATGGCGCCGCACGGATACAGAATGTGATGCGAACATTCCGCGAACAACCCCCTTTGACTATTGCCGGCAAACAGGTCATAGCAGTGACAGATTTGTTGAATGATTCCTTCCGGAAGATGGCTGAAACACAAATTCAGAACGGACCCGGACTGCCAAAATCAAATGTACTTGTTTTTGAACTGGAAGATCAGACAAGGGTGATTGTGCGACCTTCTGGCACAGAGCCGAAAATCAAATTTTATTTTAATTTGAAAGGGACTGATCGGCAGGCGCTGGAAACACATTTGACGGCCATAAAGACTGAATTATTCGCAATGATATAATTGTTGCATTGTGAGGGGCACTCCCGCAATGTCGTCAACTTAAGGAATTCGTCGCCGGGAAGTCCCCCTTTTCAAAGGGGGCATGGGGGATTTAACGCTCGGAATTACATCCCCCTAACCCCCTTGAACCAAGGGGGAATTGGTGCCAGTGACTTCACAGGGCTTAACTTAACAGACGTGCACGGGACGTAGGGTACGAGCAAACTTTTACAATTTATTCTTTTGCCATTCCTTACCATTTTTCTGGATGATTGAATGAAATATTCTTGTTTGTTGACGATTGTATGGGTGCTGCTGGAGGTGTCATCCGCAAATGCCCAGAATATATTGGTCAGTCAGGGACAAATCACTGTTCCAGTCTTTCGCGAGCGGTTGTCCCAGGCCCGGGAAGAGGCGTTGTACAAGGTGAAAAAAAACGCTGTGTTCCAAATTCTCTCCAATTTTCTTGACGAATCCACACTGACTCAGGCATCTGCTCTGATTCAGGAGAGTCTGCTGAAAAAACCGGATACGTATATTGAGTCCATGCGTACCATTCAGGAAAAAATTTCTACGGATGGAAAGGAATTTTCAATCACGATTGAGGCCAGAATCTTCCGGACGCAGATAATCAATAATCTCAAAAGTCTGTATTTGCCGATTAAAAATTATCCCGTGACTACCAGACGGCTGGTTTTTCTCTACAATCCACAAACGGACTGGGGGCAGGAAGCGGTCATGCCAACCTTGCTTCAAAACCTGCGGCGGGCATTTGCTACATATAAAATTCTGGTCAGCATGACCCTCCCCATCACTTCGGAAAATATCACACCGTCAGGCGACTTGAAACTGACGGATGGTCCTGAGGCAACAACAATTGACGGCTATGTGATGTGGGACATGTCACCGGAGGAATTCCCCAAAAACAACAAAACAACATCGTTCAAAGGCACACTCAAAGTGTTCACTCCGGACAAAGGCAAATATGTGGGTAAAATTTCAACGGCCAAAACCATGGAATGGACGCAGTCTCCAGAGGATGTGCTGTCGGCCCTGATGGAACAGATCACCTTGAACTGGACCAGTTTGATTGGACAGATTATGGAGCTGAAACAGGACAATGGCGAACTGGTGTTGTTGCGTTTTTACGGATTACCCGGACCACAGGAAGAAGTGAGTTTTGTTCGACAGGTTTTTTATGCCCAACCAGACTGGCAGCAGGTGCAACTGGACACCGTGTCATCCGTCTATACAGATTATCGTGGGTATTACCGTGGGAAACCCGAACATCTGGAAAGTTTTTTCAAATCTCTCCAAAAAGAAAATTTTCGTGTGGAGCGTGTTTCCTGGGATGATCCCTACTGGAATTTATATATCAATTGGATCGAAGCCCTCAGGATTCTGATTCCATATGCACCGGATCCTCTGGTGGAAAATCTGTTGAAGTCTGCGCCACCCGAAATCACAACGCCTGAAACGCCACCTGTTAAACCCCTGGTTCCGCCTGAACCTTCAGACGCCATGGATCTTGCTGGCCCCACATTGCAGGTGCCCAATGCTTCGGCAAAGTCCATTTACCAATTGCCCCTGAATCAAAAAACCTATGACCATATCAAAAGTAAAGGAGACAGCACTCTGTTTTTGCTTCAGGCACCCGCAGGCACCCGTCTGAAAATCTTATGGCGCCGACTGGGAAAAACGAATCTGCGTCCGTCGATTTCTTTTTATGATGAAGAACGGGTTTTGCTCCAGAAATTCATGGTTTCCGCAAAAGATCACTATGAAATTGAGTTTCCCTTGGGAGAAAACCAGTCCAGAGTGTATTTGAAAGTCGCGGATGCAGAAGGATTCATTGATGGTTTGATCGGAAGTTTTCAGTTTTTTCGATACCTTCTGGAAATCCGCATGGTTGAATAAAAGCAGATCTAACGGAGTGTGTATGCCCACAAACACCAACATCAGTTTCATTGCGATCACGTTGCTTTTTTGGGGAGTCCTGTTTACTCATACTGCCCGGGGGGCCGAAGTGGATGGTTCGATCCATGTGAGTATTCTGGAAAATAAGGCGCTTTATCTGGCTGTCGGCAGTACGGAATGGGTGCCACTCAAACCGGGAGATCCCATTTATCCGGGCGATGAAGTACAGACCCTGCAAGGAACCAGACTGGTTGTGACGCTGGGCGATGGCAGTGAAGTTCGAATTGCCGAAAATTCACATTTCCGACTCAATCCTGAAACCAGCATGACAGATCAAAACTTTGATTTTCAGCTTTATCTGGGAAAAGCGTGGGCTCATCTTCGAAAAAATGTATATCGTTCAGCCCGTTTGATCATCCGGACCGCTCAGGCCAAAATCGATATTCAGGGAACATCCTATGAAGCGCAGGCCAATGACGCCTTCACGGATGTTCTGGTATTTTCAGGCAAGGTCAAGGTCAGTAATCAGAGCCAACGGGCAAATCCACCACCCTTGGCAGATGGCGAAATTGCCGGACCTCAGGAAATTGAGGCGCCTCAGGAAGTGACACTGGCCGAATGGCAACTCATTGTCGGAGCTTTTTACCGGGTACGGGTAGGACATACCGCCGCACAACCTCAACCTGAAAAGTTCAGTATGGCTCAGGTCAGTTCCGACTGGGTCTCATGGAATCTTGAACGAGACAAGTGATTCCATGCTGAATGGCAATCTGATTTCATTATTTAAAAACGGCATCGACATCCCGGCGAAAAATGAGCAACTTCTGCGTCAACGACTGGTACAGGGATGGGCTTTTTATGAAAATGTCAACAGTGCCCGTCTTCAGATTGCCCTGGAATCCTTCAGCGATGACATGCGAAAAGCCTTGTATGAAGTGCTTTATTTCCTGCATGAAAACAAACCTGAATTCACGGATGTCTCCTTCCGTGGCACTAAAATTCAGCATATCAGTGGCATTGTCCGCGAAAGCGTCTACCAGGGACATGCCTGCCTCTATTTCCCTGATGCGCCATCCGGACTCAAGGGTTTTACCCACATGCCCAAAATCCTTGAACATTCTTTTTTTGATTATATCCAGCAGGAATTTGGTCAAAGCTCTTTTGAAGACAAATATGAAGGACCGATCGTCAGTGTGAGTTCACTGGGGTCTATTGGAACCATTGGACACAAACCTTATGCTTCTGATCTGGATCTTCAGATTCTTTATGAATTGACGCCCTTCCGGTTTGATCTGAATGAATGGAACAATCAACGTCTGCAACTGGCCATGCAGACAGAAAGCCATTACTGGTTTCTCAGATTTTGTGCCCAGCAACAGCTTGTTCCCGAATTGCTTCTGCAACGTTATCCGCTCCAGTATGAAACCCTGCGTCGTGAAGCGACTGAACAGGTTGCCCGGCATTATCCCAACCTGTATCCTCTCCTGGGGGAGCATGAAACCCGGACAACCCTTTCTGAAATTGCGGGACAGGGTGTTCTGCGTCAAAACCTGATCCATGAGATCAGCAACCTGATTCAGCAAAATTATCAGATCACCCACGAATCGAGTTTCAGAAAAGCGGAATCTTTGCTCAAGCAACGCATTCAGGCGATTGAGCAATATGTTCAGGCCAAATTCCCGACCGTCGAACTGCATTTATTTGTTTGTTCCTGTGAGGCGTTTCGTCTGGGACAGCATGGCACTACCCTGGAATCCAAGGAGGCTTCCGGTTCCGCGTATGAGTTGATTCTAAATTATGAAGTATTGATGCCGGGTATCCAGTTTTTACCGGTTGTGCCGATGCACTACCTGCTTCCCCAGAAATTCAATGTTTCCCGTGGGTATTATGAGCGTGTCCTGCAATACATCCGTTTCCACTGTCTGCCGCTGTATGAAGAAATTTCTCCGTTGTTGATGGATCAGGGACCGGTGAGCCATCTCGGCCTGTCCTACATGCAGACCCACATGGGAGCGGCCTATTGGGAAGCTTTCAAAGCAACCTCCGGCAATTTGCCCAAGTCACTGCTCAATCTGCTCCGGATTGAGACCATGTATCACCCTGAATACCTTTATACCATTATTGAACTGATCAAGTATCCCTCACTGATCAACGAGCGAGTCAACGCCATCCTCAATCATGAACAGCCCACCGTGAATCAGCGTATCAAAAAAGGAGATGGGCTCCAGATCCGGGAACTGGTGCGTCTGGAACAGAGTATTCCTGTTCTGAAAATGGACCCCTGGTGGCTCAAATACAAGATTCTCAAGGTGTTTTATCAAGATCCGGTAACGTCGATCGACCCCTCAGAGCGCCGAAAAATTTCACGAAACATTGATCTTTGCTTTGCGTTGCATATCAAATTGTCCGATGCCTTTGGCGAACCTAAAACGGATGGCTATCGTGAAAAATTTCTTAAGGAATTTCTCACTTTCGTGTTTCCTGAAAAAAGTTGGGGCCGTGAATATATGGAAAGTCTGTTTCGTGGAGAAGTGCGCTCTGTGGATCATTTTGAGGCGGATTTGCGGGATTTGTTTGCCAATTGCCTTGACCGGATCCATGCCAGTCTGGTTGCGCACAACATGCCGGATCTCAGTAACCGTCAGGAGTTTGATATCTGGTTCCATTACTATCAACAGCATTTCATTGTTGATTCAAAAATGATCCGGCGCAATATTCTCACCCATCTCAAAACACCACGGGAACTGATTCGGATCATGTACAAAACCAGCAGAATTCGTGGACACTGGATTTTTCTGCAGAGCGCTCATGAACATAATCCCGAGTCGGAGTCACCGGCAACAGACGTGGAACTGCTGGTGGAAACATCCTTTTTGAAAGGGATCGCGTCCTGTATTCTGAATGGGTACTACGGGTTGACCGAAAGCAGGGACGGACCGAAAAAAACCCGGTTTGAACTGGATGTCAGCACCCTGAATATCAGACATCTTGAAGACCATTGGAGCATGGTGGATTCTGAGTTGATCTCAATCATCGCAGACCGGATTGTCGCGTTGTTTCCCTATCAAAAACATTCCTATCTCGAATGCATCCAGAGTGTTTGTCAGATCACCGAAGCGTTTTTTTTCATGAACCTGTTTCATTTCGGAACGTTGTCTGTGCTGTGCCGGGATAATCTGAGAAACTGGTGGATTGAGGATTATGCGCATCCGTCGTTGCAACTTGCGGCCCGGGAACTGTATGACAATCCCGCGAAATTAATGAACCATCCCGAGCTGAATACGACCATAAAAGCTTTTTTAAAGCAAAACCGGATCAAACCCGGAGATCCGGGGTTACGTCTTGATTTCTGGTACAATCCCATGAGCATCAATCAGCCGCAATTTTCTGAAATGCGTAAACGTGAAAAACTGATCTCTCGTTCATTCCGTGAGGCTTTTATCCAACAGCATGCCTCAACAAAAATAAATCTCTATGGCTGATCTGAATCTGTTCTCCCAAAAATATGGACTGCCTTTAAGCAATTATGACCATGAACTGTTCATGAAGCTGGAAATTTCGCGCAGAGAGACATTTATTCAGGACATTCAGCCAAAATATGAAATTTCACGGTTTGTCCTTGAATCCGTAAAACTTTCCTCCGTGGAAAAATCGCTGACACGGTTGCGGGAAGCGCCGGTCGGAAAAGTCAGGGTTCCGTTGAATCGCCTGGTCAGACTGGTCAATTATCTGCAACAGGGATTTCTGGATGAAGCACTGTTTGACCGGTTGCATGGTTTGCTCATCACGGTTTCTCATCGCTATAAAGCCTTCATTTCGCTGGTCAATCAGGCTCGAGACCAGCATGTCACACCGGAAAACTTCAGGCAGTACCTGCGTTCGGGGCTGTTTGAGCAGGAGATTTATACCCTCCGTGCCCGGATGTCAGACGCGGAAAGGCAAACCCTGCTGCAATCCATGGAAACAGAGGTCAAAGATCTTTATCAGCAGGAACTTTGTGTCAAGGATCGGGAATTTCTATTGAGAAACCAACTTCAAAACCAGCATGTCCTGCATGAAATTCTCATTCCCAAATATCGCCTGTTTTATGAAATTGAGAATTTGTTGAAAGACAACTACCTGAGCGAAGATCTTCAACCGTTTGTCGACATGGGCCTGAATTACGGAGTGCCTCTGCTCAAACGTTCACACACACTGGCAGAGTGGGCCAGCGATGGTTTTCTCAGCAAAGGTCTGGTTCAGTGGTATTTCAAGACGCTGATTCATGATGTCGATGAACTGGAAGATTTTTTTTCATTTTTGATGGAAATTGGCGATGCTGTGGTGCCGGCAAGAGCCCTTCATTATCTGGAACTGGGACTGTATGAATTGACAGAACAGCACAATTTTTCAGGATTCCAGAAAGTTGAATATCACTTGTCGGAACTGACCGACATGTTGATGGCTTCTGTTCAGGAATATATCAATCTCATGAGTTTACCGGCAACACACAGTGAGTTTCTAACCAATGAACGCCTCACCCGGTTCTATCAACAGATTCTTCAATGTGCGGAGAAAATGATCGGTGATAAGGAACTGCTCCATGCTGGCCGCTATGTGAAACGTATCAGGGAAACCGTGATGAAGATTGACTTGATGCACCAGGAATCAGCCTCTAAAAATCAGGCATTTCCCGGTAAAAAACCTTATGGTGTGATAGAAGCACTGAAGAATCTTCTGAAAATCAATTTCGAAATTGAATGGGATAATCTGTTGAGCATGAGTCAGTTTCTCATCAAACATATGAAAGAATTGCTCGCCAGCGGCAAAATACCGGCGGATAGCGTCATGGCCCGGATTTTTTCCGCAAGAGTGTCGTTGATTGAAAAAGCCCTGCAACAGCCCCATGAGAGAAATGTTTATATTGCCCAAATGATTCCGCTTGGGCAATTTCCTCTGTTCACCCTCTCAGAATACATCAACCGCCCCCGAGCACGATCCTGATACAGAAGGTATTAAAAATTAAGTTTCTGCGTTTCCCCTCTTGCGTCTCATCAAAACTTTATGTCAAAGCTATTATACATCCATATTTGAAGCATGTTGGGTGTTAATGTAGTCCTCAGAATGATTGGCGCTGCCATCGTTGTTCACCTGTTGTTTGGTTAAATAAGGAAAATCATGAAACGTATTACCCTGTTTATGATTCTGCTCCTCTGTGGTTTTTCGGTCAATGCCGAGCCTGTACAGAATCCCTGCTCCTCCTGTGATTTTCTGATTCAGTCACTGGATAAACCGTTTTCACTGGTTGGAACCTGGCTGTTCACTCGCGATGATAATCCTCAGAATAAAGACCTTGAGGCCGACACCAAAGACTGGAAAATCGTCAAGGCTCCCGGCCCCTGGAAAAAAGTGTATGACGATGGAAAATCATTCAGGGTTGGCTGGTATCGTGGAACGCTCCATTTTGATCCGTCCCTGCTTGGACAGGAAGTGGTGTTTCTGATTGATACCTACGTGGCAAGACTGGATGTGTTTCTGGATGGACAAAAAATCTATCATCGGGGAGACATCAATAAATATGAACCGTATTATGGCATTCAGCCGGTTCCGGTACGTTTCAAAATTACCGAAACGACCCATACGCTGGCTTTTCGGGTGGACACGATCCTCATGGTCGGGATCTACCAGCTTCCTTTTGAACTTCGAGCCTACAATCCCGGTGACGCGTTTATCGGATTCTTCCATTTCTGGGGTGGCGAATTCCGCTTTCTGGCCGCACACCTGGCTCTGGGATTTGGACTGTTCTTTCTGCTGGTATTTTATAAAACCCGGTACCCCATGTATTTACTGGCGGCACTCAGCAGTATCATGGTTTATCCGTTTTATGCCTTCCCCGGAAATTTCTACATGAAATGGTTTGACTCACAAACATTGCTGGTTCTGCATTACATCGGGATCATATCGCTGGGAATATTCCCCTATTATTTCGCCCAGTATTTTTACAAGGAATTTCCCAAAAACAACATTGTGCATGGTGTGCTTAATTTGTTGCTTCTTGTGATTTTCAGCTACCTCTCGATTGATTTTCATCTCGAACTATTTCAGAAAGTGCGGGTGATTCTGTTTCTGTATGAAGTTTCCCTGATCGGTGTTGTCATTTACATGCTTTCCAGAACAGTTTTTGGGAAATCATCCAACAAAACCAAAGGACTTCCCCTGTTGCTGGTTGCCGAAATCTTTTTCTTTTTCTCCTGTGTTCATGACATTCTGATCGCACTGGGAAAAATCAATTCAGTCGCTATGATCTTTTCAGGGACACTGTTTGTTGTAGTCGCCATGCTGTGGGTGGCCAGTAATATTTTCGCGGACACTTTTGTGGAAAACAAACGGCTGGTCAAGGATTTGAAAACGATCAATGAACATCTGGAAGAAATGGTGGAGCAACGCACAGAACAGTTGCGTCAGAAGAACAATGACATCCAGAGCATGCTACAAAATCTGCCTCAGGGCATTCTGACCATTGCGGAGGAAAATAAAATCCATCCGGAATATTCCATCTATCTGGAAACCATTTTTGAAACCAAACAGATTGCGGGACAGGAGATCATGAGTTTCCTGTTTGAGAGCAGTAATCTGGGTGTTGACGCCCAGGGGCAGATCAACAGTACGCTTGAAAGCTGTATTGGCGAAGATGAAATGAATTTTGATCTCAATCGTGGAGTGCTTCCCCTCGAATATGAAAAGACCCTGCATGATGGTCAGGTCAAAACCCTGTCGCTCATCTGGTCTCCGATTTGTAATGACGATGAAATCATCGAAAAAATTCTGGTTTGCGTTCGGGATGTGACACAATTGAAGCAATTGGAGAAAGAAGCGGGTCAGCAAAAGAAAGAGTTGGAAATGATTGGAGAAATCCTGGCGATTACCAACAAGAATTTTGTTTCATACATCAAAAATTCAAACCAGTTCCTGCTGGAAAACAGAAAACTTATTGAAAACACCACCCAGGCCTCTGATGACGTGTTGCAGACGTTATTCAGGAATATGCATACCATCAAAGGCAACGCACGGGTTTATGGACTGCATAACATGACAGACACGGCGCACCATGCGGAACAGAGCTATGACGCCTTGCGAAAAAAACAGATTGAATGGAATCAGGAACTGTTATTGCGTGAGCTGAATGAGGTCAGCTATTCACTGGAACTATACAATCAACTCTATGAGGAAAAACTTTCTGTGTTCTCAGGAAAACAGCAGGGAACGTTTGTGGAAGAAACGTTGATGGAAAAACTGAAACATGCCCTGCAGGACAGTGCGACTGATAAACTGGACACAATCCGCCATTCCATTTCACAGATGAAAACCATTATCATGGCATTTGATACAGAGTCGCTGGATAAAACCGTGAGTGAAGTGATCCAGAGTCTGCCTTCGATTGCCAAAGAAATCGGCAAGCCAACTCCGACTGTGCTTGTGAAAGACCAGAATGTCAGAGTGCGCAGCGAAATAGTACCAATGCTCAAGGATGTTTTCATGCACCTGTTTCGCAATGCCATAGATCATGGCATTGAATCGCGGGAAGAACGAGTCCGGTCTGGAAAATCCGATAAAGGGCAAATCACACTGGAAGCCGCTATTGTTAATGGAAAACTGCAACTCCGCCTGTTTGATGACGGCCGCGGACTGGGCCTTGTCAAACTGCGCAAAAAAGCCCTGGAACAAGGAATATTCACAACGGACACACCACCTACAGACCAGGATGTCGCCCAGCTTATTTTTGCGTCAGGCATGTCCACGGCAGAGCAGGTGACCACCATTTCAGGCCGGGGTGTTGGCATGGATGCCGTCAAACGCTTCCTGCAACGTCAACAGGGAGATATTGAAATCGTGTTCCAGAATCAGGAATCGGATTCCGCGGAATTTCGTCCGATCGAGTTTCATATCACCTTGCCGGGAGAATACGGTATTCAACTTTCCTGAACATTGAGCAAAAATTATGTCATCATCTGAAATAGAAAACGTTTTACAAGCGATTGATACCTTGGCCCGGTGGGTTAAAAAACTCGATTCTTATTCTGAGGACCAGATCAAACTGAATCCGATTCCGCCGACAATTTACGCGGAAATCAATCATTTGTCAGATACCATCCATGACGCGACCATCCAGGCTAAAAAGAAGGAAGAAAAACTTCAACGGTTGTCAGAACTTTTTGAACAGCTTGAGCAACTGAAAGATGTTGACCAGATTCTGAACACGACGTTTCAATTGCTGGGAAAATACATCCATTTCAGCGATTCGGCATGTTATCTCATGGAGGATGGGTATTATGTGCCTGAAAAAGAAGCGTTTGTGGACGCGCTCAATTTGAAGCTCAACAGCGATGTGACCGAATACATTTTTTCAGAAGGCGATGACGTCCGCTGTTTTAATCGCATTGAGGAAGGCAGTTACCTTCACAAATATTTCTCTCAGGTCGATGAAGATGTAGAACGCGCCAATATCCTGTTTCTACGCATCCATGGAACAGGAAAGATCCTGTGTTTTTATCAAAGTCCCGGCAGTCAGGGATTTAACCATGCGGATGAAGAGTTTTGCAAAGCGATCATGAAGCAGGCCAAACTGCGCATTCGCAACATCACCCTCATCAAGGAAGAAATCAGACTGGAATCCGAATTGAAAATCGCGGGACTGGTACAAAAGAAACTGTTTCCCAAAGAGCTTCCCCGTATTCCCAATCTTGATATTGTCACGTTCCATAAATCCGCCGCGGAAACAGGGGGAGACTGGCATGGGTTCATTCAACTGGAGGATTATCTTTATCTGTTTATCGGGGATGTCACCGGTCATGGCGCGCCTGCCGCAATCATCACGGCCACCGTTTATGGAGCCTATCAGGTGTTGCGGGAGAAACTTCAAAATGGTGAGCTGGTTCTTCCACATGAAGTTCTGAATTATTTGAATAATGTGGTTTGCGCATCTGGACAGGGTGAATTTTTGATGACTTTTTTCGCGGGAAGACTGAACCTGCGAACAGGTCTCATGGAGTTTTCCAATGCGGGACATCCTTTTCCTGTCTACATTCAGGCCATAAAACCGGAAGTCAAGCACCTCTATGCCAACAACCCTCCGTTGGGGTATCATGAGAATGTTCAATTTGAACTGCATTCCGGTGTTTTACATCAGAACGAAATTCTGATTTTATATACAGACGGCCTGATCGAAAACGAAAATAAAAAAGGCTATGTGTTGACGGCCAATAAATTACATCGTTTTCTCAAGCAATATTACGCTGATCATCAAAATAATATCACCAGCACCCAACTGGTCCATGAAATCATCACCAGGGTTGATGGGGAGGCCTCCATACAGATTGAGGATGATTTGAGTATCATTTGTATTCGCCAGCTTCAACCCTGGCCGGAACAGATTGTTTAGTGCCACGTTGTTAATCTTTTGTTTTTGCCACAGAAACACAAGGACACAGAGGAGTTGATTCCGTAAAACATGACAAAATAGAGGGCCCTTAAAATGGGCCTTTGATTTGTCCTATGGTTTTTGTATTATTCTGTAGGGGCAGACCTGTGTGTCTGCCCATGAGCTGGCCAATGTCGTCAAATTAAAGACTTACCTGCGATAAAATCCCCCTTTTCAAAGGGGGTTGGGGGATTTAACCCTCAGAATTACATCCCCCTAACCCCCTTAAACCAAGGGGGAATGGATTCACAGTACCATTCTGAATGCTTAAGTTAATGACATTGGGAAGCTGGGCGAACACACAGGTTCGCCCCTACGTTTTTGGCCGAAAACATAACAAACCCCTGAGATTTATTTCTGAATACTGTAATTGTTAATTTTAATGGAGAGAAACGTTATGGCATCCCTGTTGATTGTCGATGATTCGAGTGCGGTGAGAAACAGCATCGTTCAATTTCTCAACGAACACGGAATTGAGTGCATCACAGCATCCAATGGCTTTGAGGGGATTGAACAATTGAAAGCCAATCCGGGCATCAAACTGATCATTACAGACATTATGATGCCGGAAATGACAGGTCTGGAAATGCTGGATAAAATCAGAAATGAAGTAGGAAATCAGGAGGTCAAAGTCCTCATCCTTACCAATGAAAACAGTCCGGAGTTTAAACTGAAATGCAAACCGCTGAAAGTCAAAGCCTGGATTGTCAAACCGTTTGATGGACCGAATGCCCTGCCAGTCATTCAAAAACTGCTTCAATGAAAGGCATCATCTTCAGTCGTTGAAACTAAGGAACGCTCAAAAAATAACAGGGAAAACTTTCTGGTGACGAACGTTACGTTCCCGTTCCATTACGTTGGGAAGATACCCATTTTTCCACAATAATCTTCAAACAGATGATTGGCATCCCTCATGATCCGGTCCTTGTCCTCGGGTGATACAACACTGTGCGACCTGTCAAGAACTGTTTTGAGCTGTTCTGCATAATCCGCGGTTATCTCAATCGTGACCAATTCCCGCTGAAGCGCATTCAGATGTTCCGCAAGTGATTTCAGCGGCACCTGAGACAGTGGTTCACTGTCGAGAATCATATACAATCCCGGACCTTCTACTTTTTCTCGAACCCTCAGAAAATAGTGTTCTGCCTCCTGTCGCGAATATTGAGGCGCTTCAAGGAGCCAGGCGTCAAACAAGTCGCTGGTGGAATTCCATGAAGGCACCGGGTGCTGTTCCATGAATCTGGCAAACTGCGTCAAGGCCTGTGCGGCCTGGACCACAGACCATCCCGCGGGCAAACGATTCAGCGCTGGAAACAGGGCCATGAGCGGATAAGCGGATTTCAGTGAAACTTCCAGATATTCCTTGAGCGAAGTTTCATGCTGAAAATAATTCCGGGTATGAAACTTTCTGAGCAGGAATGGGGAATTCTGACATTTTGTTTCAAGCATGTTCTGGAAAGAAACAGGTAAAACGATTTTCCATGGTTGATAGATCCGTTCAGGAATTTCGCCGAGACAATTGAGATTGTCCTGATAATCAATGCCCGGTCCGGTTTGTTCTTCATTGAGGGTTTGCATCCTGTGTCCTTTTACAAACCGGGACTGCTCCAGATAGCCTTCCAGAAACGAGTGGATTTTCAGGGAACCTCGTTCGATGGATAACTGCATCGGACTTGTGGAATCGAGGATCAATCCTCCAAGTTTGCAGGGAATTCCCTGAGCATGGGTCCACCACAGCAACGCCAGAAGCTGGTCTGCAAAAAATTCTTTCCACGCTTCTTTTTCTTCGGGAGTGATTCCCTGTCCCTGAGGATAATGCTGATTGTTCAAGTGGCGTTCATTCATGGCTGTTACAAAAAAACGCAGACCATCGCCATCGCCTCCGCTGGGATTCGGGGTGATGAATTTACGCCCCATGAGCTGAAATTGTTTCAACACCTGGTCATTCATTTTCTGGATTGCGGCTTCATACAATGGTTCCCGGGAAACCTTCATTCGCTTTTTGATTTCTGTGGATTTGCTCAGATCGACTTCAATCAAAATTCCAAATCCCTGGATGGTGAAGGCGATTTCTTCATGAATCAACGCATGAATCCTGTCTGCGATGTCTTCTTTGGGTAAAATGGAGTTTCCGGGAACCAGCATGAAACTATCGACTTTGTGTATGAGCATTTCCTGAACTTCTTCCTGAAGTCCGGTGGCCACTCTCACGGCTTCCGTGTAAGCCAGTTCGTGGCTGGTGCGTTCTGAATACTGGAGCAGATTGCGCACATATTCCTGAAACGCTCTATGGAAAAAATTAACCATCACCTGGGTCACGTGCTGATAATCCTCAAAAATCAACAGGGCATAATTGTCCTGGCACAACAGATCAAACGGAATTTCCAGCGGAATGAGAACATGCAGTTTTTTACGATCAAGCCAGGTGTGAATGGTTCGATTCGGCTGAATATGTGACAAGAGCGAGGCAATAATCTGTGGCTCCGCGGGAAAGTAGTCAAGAGCATCCGGGAAGAGTGGATAGGCCTTTTCAAACCGGATTCCCACCGCATAAGATTCCCGGATGGGTGACAAAATATCTTTCATGGTGGCGGAGTCACGGTTCAATTTGCCGGTCAACGCGCCAAACAACGCCGACTGCGCAAGTTCGCGCTGTTCATACATCCATTGCCGGTATTGGTTGAGTTCAAATTCCAGACGTTCCAGGATGCTGGTATAAATCGTATTGAACACTTCTGTCACCGGAAAAACGAAATAATTGGTGATGAAGCAGATATTTCGCCCTAAGGGTGCTTTATAAAAGTTGAGGTTGACAAAGCCTTCAAGCTGGTTGGCCCTGATCAAGGGGAAAGACAGGGAATAAACACCTTTGGTTGAGGCATAACTGGTTCGGAGTTCAAACAGTTCAAACGAGCTTTCCTTCATTTTTGCCATGCGTTTGGCCGTGACAGAGTCTTGATGGATCTGGATGATGCTGGGGAAATCACGGGGAGTTCTGTGTCCGCTGGATACGAGTGAAAAACTGTTGCCATGGATGAGTTGAATCGAACAGGAATGGCATTTGAGCCCCCTGATTTCGCCAAAGGCCTGATGGAGATATTCCACCAGTCCTTCAAAATGTGACGCATTGCGAATCCGACTTTGGATTCGTAACATTTTTGTTTCTTTCTGATTGCCCAGAATGTTGAGAAATAACATAAACAGAGAAGTTGACAGCAACAGCAGCAGGGGAAACATCAGCGCATCCGTAAAAGCCACTTTGTCTGCAATGTCAGACAGTGACGCAAGATAAAGGCTATATATTTTTTGATGGGATGTTTCCGGAGTGCTGATCTGACGTCTGAGAAAATAGTAAAGTGATTTGTCCACGCCATGCCAGCTATAGCGACTGAAGCCAACGGATTTATTCAGCAGACTGAGCCTGAGATTCATGTTGGCGGTCTCATAAATTTCATTGGGCGCGACCAACGACACACCAAATTTGATTCGTTCCGCAATATCTCGTTGAATGTCAGGGAAAACCCTGAAAATCAAACTGTCACGTTCCTCGTTGGGCAGTGTCCGATACTCCTTTTCATAATCACGAATCAGAACGCCCCGGATCTGATCAATAAAATCGGAAGCATGTTCATCCAGAGTGATCCCTTCTTTGGGCCAGATATAAATTCGGCGTGACACAGCCTGGTTGTATTTTTCCTGTTTATCTTCAATGGATTCACTGGTCGCGTATTCCAGAAGATAACGCATGGCCTCAAACTGTCGGGTCGGTGTGGTGAATTCGGTATAAATCCGTTGGCCGATCCATACAATTTCTAGCAGGATCAGGAGTGTGCTTAACCATAAGGAAACATTTTTTCCACGGATCTGACATCGCTGCAATTCAATGGAACGAAACCCGTAATCCATCAAGGGTTGTTTATTCAGCAGGCGTTGCTTGAAATACGCCCACATCAAACCGGAATCGTTTTCATGGGGATGGTTTTGGGACATGTGCATGCTATGTTGGAGTTTTCGAGAGTCTGGTCTCAAGTAAGTGCTTAATTTCTGTAAAAACAGCATCAACAGATTGGTTGCCATCAACCACGGCGATCCGGTCGGGTGATTGTCGACTCAATTCATCAAAACCGTGAGCAACCCGTTGAAAAAAGGCCAGTGTTTCCTGATCAAACCGACTTTCCTGTGAAAGATCCGGTTTCACCTGTTGTCTTTGCGAAATACGTTCCAGAGCGGTTTCCGGAGAAATCCGGATCAAAATACTCAAATCCGGCATGTGAGGTGCCACCCATTGTTCAACGATGGACGAAATCCCTGTCAGGTCCAGTTGCCGGCCATATCCCTGGTAGGCAATGGTGGAATCATGAAAACGGTCGCACAACACCAGCTTGCCCTGGTTCATGGCCGGTAGAATGACCTGTTTCAGATGCTGGATGCGATCCGCCAGATAAAGGAGCAGTTCACTGGCTTCAGACAATTCATGATTCGCGGGATTGAGCAGGATGGTGCGAATCTGTTGTCCGATGGCCGAACCACCGGGTTCTCTTGTTGTCACGGTATCAATCCCCCTGGAAGAAATCCATTCCGAGATGAGTTTGATCTGGGTTGTTTTGCCACAACCGTCGATGCCTTCAAACGTAATAAATTTTCCGCTATCCATGTTTTTCCCGATTTTGTGATTGTAAAAACGATTGACCTGTTTGGCTTATAAAAGACCCGTTCAATAGAAGAAAGATGAAAACAGAAAAGTTTCAATTTAACTTTTAGGCAGATCTATCATCTCAAGATTTAATCTGTCATTTTGGCACAACTTACGCATATAGAACAATCACGATTTATGGATCCCCATTTTTTTCAACCTTCTTCATTGGAACAAGAATTCCATGCGACATCTGATCTCTTTTTCATGCCTGATGTTCATGTTCCTGGCCTCGTCCCCTACAGGATGGGCACAAAAACCGGTTTCGGCAGGACATATGCTGGATGAGATTCAGCTTCAGACGGCAATGCCTGAATCCCTGCTGATTTTACAAGGAACTTTTACACCGGAGCAGTTTTCTAATGTTGAGGTTATCTCAAAAAAAAATACGCCCTCGGTGGATATTAAAATTCCCAACAGTTTTATCAATAATCTCAAACTTCCCAAACTGATCAAATACAAGGAAAAAGATATTCTGGAAACCGTCAGCATTCAGGAAGATGTGAACCGTCGTGACAATGGGAGCATCGCCTTTGAAGTCACCCTGGCATTGAAAGGCTGGGATATGATGGATGTGCTGTTTGATCGTGGTAGATCCAATAATCAGAAAATGGTATTTGTGATACGTTCCCAGAAAAGAGTCACAGAACAAGCGCCCGCAGAGTCAGCCTCTGTGCCAGCTCCAAAGGAGCCGTCGGGACCGCCACCTGTACCCACGGTGACAGCCACCTCCAGCAGGACCCTGGAAAAGCAGGAATTTAAAAAACCTGAAAAAGAAGCCATCCCTGTTACAGCGGATGTGCCTAAGCCCATGACGCCGGCATCGTCCACCGGCAAAGAGATGCGTCCCATGAATCCCACAGGGGAACCGGACAAAATCCTGCTCCATCCTGTTTCTGCGATGATGGTGTATCAGCGTCCATCCCGGTTGCAGGTTTCCATTCTGAACGCGTCACATCAAGTCAATGCGGCACAGCGGTTGGCGGTATTTATGGAACGTCATCAACGTCGGATGCTGGAAGATAAAATCGGGATGAAACTCGAAGTCACCAATATTTCATCGGTGCGAGAAAAATTTATTCTGCCCAAAACAAAAATTTATTACAGGCCCAATTATCTGGATTCCGCATTGAAGATGTCTGAAGTGATTCCGGGAGAACAGATTATTGAGAGTATGCCTCTGGATCGCAGAGGAAAACTGGGAATTGACGTGGAAATATATGTTGGCGAAAATTTTGAATAAACCGATGAAATACCTGCTCATCTGTCTGTATTTGTTGACAACGGCAAGCTGGGTCTATGCGTTCCCCCAGTTCACCGGTCGCGAGAATGCCATTGAACTGGCCAAAGTGATTGATAAAGCACAGTTCATGGCACACCGTGTGGCTTCCGTTTTTGTCAAAAACCGGACATCCGAAGAATTCTACCTTCAGGTCATTCTTGACGACGGCTCCAGCCAGGACTGGTATATGGACCGTATTTATGAATGGGTTCTGACAGACCAGTTGCTTCCGATCAATAACCAGGTCATTGTGTTTCCCTCGGATGAAAGCACTGAGTTCTTTGTATTGGATAAGAATCAGTTTTATCGTCTGGTACTGACCTCAGAAGCCTTTGTAAAAACTTATGAGGAACATGATCTGTTGTCCGGGAAAAATCTGAAGTATGAGATCCGGCGTTTTCGACTGATTTTACCTGAAGAAGAAGCCCGTTATAAAACCGATGCACGAGGCAACCGCTATCGTTATGTGCTGGAACTTAAAAATGGTTCAAGGGAAGTCTTCACGTATCTGGATGCTTATAAATTAATGACTCAGGGGGCCTTTATCCAGGAACCACTGAAAGATGACATCATTTTGAGCCGGGCATTTCAGGTTCAGGGGATTGATGTCAAGCCCAAGCAACTGGAAGATGAACTGCGTAATATCTGGCGGTTTGGTGTCGAAGTCATGTTCAATCAGCCCATTCCGCTATCACCGGAACTGTTTCCCTTTCAGGTCATTGAAGAGAATTTCCGGGATCCTCAGACAGGTGATCGTCTGAACCGGTTTTACATCCAGGTCATGTTCCCCAACGCTGAAAAAATTAAAGATATTCCCATCATCAGGACACTGGAATATTTACAGCATGTCAGCATTGTGACCGATGTTGAGAATCAGAAACGGATATTTTTGAGAGCACAGATCAATCCGGATGTGTTTGAACTGCCGCCATATATTGAAGTGACCAGCAAAAACGCTGTGATTGTTCATTTCTTCATTGTGACCGATCAGAGCGTAGCCCAACGCTCAGAATTTGTAGAACCCGGCAAAGCGGAAATCACCATGCATCCTGCAATGGTTCCGGCTACACGGGGAACAAAATTTGATGAACATTATCTCAAGGCTGTGGAACTGATTCGTTTCATCCAGGGACATCACGATCTGCATCTGAAAATCCAGACCTATCTCAAGGCCTTGGCTGAACTTCAGCAGGCATCGTTGAATGCCACCAAGGATGATCAACTCTCACAGGCACTGTCACAGCGGGATGTGCTGTATGAAGTTCTACCGCAAATGATCATTGAAAACACGCAGAGCAAGTTGAGAAATCCAAAATCTGAAATCAACAAGGATGAATTGCTTCAGCATCTGGAGCAGGCGGAAAATATCACAGAAAACCGCGAAATATTGAGACAGGTCCTGTCTTTGAAAAATATCCTCAAATAATAGTTTCAGTAGGAACTTCCCCATTTTGAATGAATTGTAGGGGTGATCACAAGGATTGCCCCATTACAGGAATGTAAACAATTTCTGAACTTCCTCACTTATTGGCCTTCATTCAAATTTCCCGATTGCATTAACAGAAAAGATAGATTAGAGTCGGTTTACCTTCCAAATGGGGGTGTTCCGGATTCGACTGGGAGTGGAAATCCAGGAAGCAAGCCGTGGGTAATACTCTTGGCCACGTTAAAAGGAGTATTAAAAATCTTAACTGCAAACAACGCAGAATATTCTCCAGCTACAGCAGCTCTAGCTGCTTAGTTAGGAGCGCTTTCAAATCAGTACGCCTTAGGCTGACTTGTTAGTGTCATATAACTCAGGCTGGTGATGCGGTTCTTCCGACAGCATTACGAGATTCAGGAAGTGTTCTTGTGTGAAGCGGTTTCCTGCTGACACCTCAGGCGAAAACGAAAAGTGGAAACTAAGCTTGTAGAAACCGAAATGGAAACTAATCAGGACGCGGGTTCGACTCCCGCCACCTCCACCATTTGCACACGTTACCACACTTTATTTTTCCCTACTCCAGACCTGTAAAACCTCTTTGTGTTCACTCTTTGATTACAGACAACACCACGGTATTGGTCGAACACCAAGTTAGCCAACACCGAATTGACCCATCATGGTGAGACCTATCTCGATTGACAGGAATGATTGACATTTTCCCTGTTACCAAGATAGTTTCCATTTGCTATACATCATTATGCGTCATTTGTTGGTATTCAAAAAACGTCTCCCCTTGAGTAATCATTAAAATGGAAATTACCCGTTATCATGCAAAGTATTTTGCTTATGAACTCACCAAGAGATGTTCTTCGGATAATCTGGAAAAACTGTCAGGAACCTTGTCTAATGCGCAGGTGGACCTCAACCCCCATCAAATTGAAGCCGCACTTTTTGCCTTCCGCTCGCCATTGTCCAAAGGGGCTATTTTAGCGGATGAGGTGGGGTTAGGGAAAACCATTGAAGCCGGTTTGGTCCTGGCTCAAAAATGGGCGGAACGAAAAAGAAAGATTCTCCTCATTGTTCCTTCCAACCTTCGCAAGCAATGGAGTTCCGAACTTCAGGAGAAATTTTTTCTTTCCTCAACCATTCTTGAAACCAGGTCATTCAATCAGATTATTAGGGAAGGCAACCTGAATCCGTTTGATCAGGAGGATGTCATCATTATTTGTTCCTACCATTTTGCCCGCAACAAATCGCCTTATATCAAGAAAATATCATGGGAACTGGTCGTGATTGACGAGGCTCACCGGCTAAGAAATGTTTATAAGACCAACAATAAAATCGCCCGTGAGATCAAACATGCCTTGAATGATGTCCCCAAGATTCTACTGACAGCGACTCCCCTTCAAAATTCCTTGTTGGAGCTTTATGGGTTGGTCAGCATCATTGATGATCATGTGTTTGGGGATCTGAACAGCTTTAAAACCAATTACGCACGGGTCAACGCTGAACAAAAAATCACTAAAAACCGGTCTGGCGGAGTGGAACCCAGACAGGAAATGTTTGAAGATCTGAGAAATCGTCTCAAGCCGGTGTGTACACGAACGCTCAGAAGACAGGTGCTTGAATATATCAAATACACCAAGCGCATCCCGCTGACACAGGATTATATTCCGAGTGACGATGAAATCACCCTGTATGACGCCATGACAGAATATCTTCAGCGGGATAAGCTCTATGCGCTCCCCTCCAGTCAACGACAACTCATGACGCTGGTGTTGAGGAAACTGCTGGCATCTTCCTCTTTTGCCATCGCCAACACGCTCAATCGGCTGGCCTATAAACTCGAAAAATTACTGGAAACAGCCAGACATCAGCGAAATCAGGATATTACCGCAATACAGGACGTCACCGAGGATTACGAAGGATACGAGGAATTATCCGATGAATGGGTCGATGACGAAGAAGAGTTTGACGAAGATTCTGTTGCGGAATCATATTTTTCTGCTGAAGATATCAACGCCATAAAACAGGAAAAAACGGACCTTGAACGGTTTCGTGATCTCGCGAAAAAAATATGGAAGAATTCCAAAGGAGAAGCGTTGCTGGTTGCTCTGGAAAAAGGGTTTCAAATGACAGAGAAACTGGGCGCCAGAAAAAAAGCGATCATTTTCACCGAATCCCGTATCACTCAGGATTATTTGATGAATCTCTTGTCCATGAATGGATACAGGGACAAGGTGATTTTTTTCAATGGCTCCAACAATGATCCGAAATCAAAACAAATTTATGCGGAGTGGCTGAAAAAAAACAAGGACACGGATAAAGTGTCAGGTTCCAAAACAGCGGATTTGAGAGCGTCCCTGGTGGAATATTTTAAGAATGAAGCGGAAATCATGATTGCCACGGAAGCAGGCGCTGAAGGAATCAATCTGCAATTCTGCTCGCTGATGATCAACTATGATCTTCCCTGGAATCCTCAACGGATTGAGCAGCGAATAGGGCGTTGCCATCGTTACGGTCAAAAATACGATGTGGTGGTGATTAATTTTATAAACAGAAAAAATGCCGCTGATCAACGGGTTTATGATCTCCTTGATGAAAAATTCAGTTTATTCAAAGGCGTGTTTGGCGCAAGTGATGAGGTGTTGGGAAGTATCGAATCAGGGGTTGATTTTGAAAAACGTATTGCGGCCATTTATCAGAAATGCCGTTCAGAAGATGAAATCAACTCGGCTTTTGATGAACTCCAGCGTGAAATGGACGAGACCATTCAGGAAAATTTAGGTGAAGCCAAACAAAAACTTCTCGAAAATTTTGACGCTGAAGTGCATGAAAAACTGAAAACAAATCTGCGAGAAAGCCAGCAATATCTTGATACCTATGAACGTTGGCTTTGGGACATCACTCAACATTTTTTAGGAAATCATGCTGATTTTTCTGAGAATGAATACTTGTTCCACCTGAAGAAAAACCCTTTTGCGGACCCTACCGTTCTTGGACCCTACAAAATCGGGAAAAATATTGAGGATGCTCATATTTATCGCCCCAGTCATCCACTGGCACAAAAAATTCTCAGTGCGGTTAAATCAAAAGAACTTTCTCAGGCTGAACTGGTATTTGATTACACCCAGCATGGTGTGATTATCTCCATTTTGGCTCAACTCGTTGGCAAAGCAGGGTGGATGATGGTGAAAAACCTGACTGTTTCAGCCTTTGAATCGGAAGATTATGTCTATTTTGCCGGCATCACGGATCATGGGGAAATGCTTGATCCAGATCAATGCAGAAGAATGTTTGCGCTTAAAGCTCAGGAACAACCCAGCAATCAAACGATTCCATTCCAACTGCATGAATCCCTCCTTGACCGTCTGACACGCAGACAAAATGAAATTCTGGATACCATCGGTAACAGGAATAACGGTTTTTTTGAACAGGAACTCGATAAACTGGATAAATGGGGAGAAGACCGTCGAAATTCCTTGAAATTGGTTCTGAAAGACATGGATGATCGACTCAAGCTTCTTAAAAAAGAATCCCGTCTCGCCCCCAATCTGCCTGAAAAACTGAAAGTGGAAAAAGAACGCAAAAAACTGGAATCTGAACGGGATCAGGCATGGCGGGAATATGACAATGCCGCGAAAGAGATTGAAAAAAGCAAGGACGAGTTGATTGACAGAATTGAGCAACGTCTCAAACAGGAACTGACTGACCAAACAATTTTTTGTATCAAGTGGCGCATTATTTAACCTTTCATCTCAAACCCATTATGCTGAATATCATTAATGACACCGAATACAGGGATTTTTTCCATCAGATCAAGGAACGGGTCAGAAACGCACAACTGGAAGCTTTGCGGGCGGTCAATAAAGAACTGGTGTCCTTGTATTGGGATATGGGAAAGATGATCGTGGAGACTCAGGAACAACACACTTGGGGAGACTCGGTGGTGGAAACACTGGCGAAAGATCTGCAAAAAGAATTTGCTGGCATGAGAGGGTTTTCTCTCAGAAATTTGTATAATATCAGAGCGTTTTATCTCACTTACCGGGATCTTCCAAAATTGCAATCACTGATTGCAGAAATAAGTTGGACGCACAATCTGGCTATTCTCGAACGTTGTCAGGACGAGGATGAACGTCGCAACGCCCTGCGTCGGGAATTTTATACGAAACAAACCATCGAACAGCGATGGAGTTCCCGAACCCTGAAAAATCATCTGGAAAGTCAAACCTTCGAGAAATTTCTCCTCAAACAAACCAATTTTGAAAAAAAACTCCCTTCCAAACTGCAAAAAGACGCGCAATTGCTGGTGCGGGACGAATACAACTTTTCCTTTTTAGGACTCAGTGAGGAACACAAAGAACAGGAAATCGAGACCGCCCTGATCGCCCATATCGAAAAAACACTGATGACCTTCGGCAATGTCTTCGCTTTTGTGGGAAGGCAATATAGGCTGGAACTGGAGGGGGAAGAATATTTTGTGGATATTCTGCTGTATCACCGGAAATTGCGCTGTTTGGTTGCAGTGGAACTGAAAACCGGCAAATTTCGTCCGGAATATGCGGGTAAAATGAATTTTTATCTCAATCTGCTCAATGACACGGTTCGTCTGGAAGACGAAAATCCCAGTATTGGCATTATTCTTTGCAAGGAAAAAAAACGAACAACTGTGGAATACGCCTTGGGGCAGGTCAATCAACCCATGGGCGTCGCCGAATATCGCCTGACTCGAGAACTCCCCCAGGAATGGAGTCAACTGCTTCCCAGTGTGGAAGACATTGAACAAGAAATGAATTTTTTAAAAACTTGATCCGAAGGCTCTCTGTTTGAGCGTTCCTTAACCTTTGACAGAACAAATATTATGGCTGATATTGACAAACTCCCGTTGACCTCCATGAATATTCCAGAGGAACAACAAAATAAATTGAAAGAGCTTTTTCCTGAAGTGTTTACGGAAGGCAATAAAATCGACTGGAATAAACTCCGGTTGACATTGGGAGAACAAATTGACGTGGGCAAGGAACGCTACGGGATGAACTGGCCGGGAAAGGCGGACTGTTTCAAGACGATCCAACAACCCAGTATCGGCACACTGGTTCCCTGCCCGGAAGAAAGTGTGGATTTTGACACCACCCAAAACCTGTTCATTGAAGGGGACAACCTCGAAGTTTTGAAACTCCTGCAAAAAAGCTATCTGGGCAAAGTGAAGATGATCTACATTGATCCCCCATACAACACCGGCAACGACTTCATTTATCCTGATAACTACTCGGAATCACTGGAAACTTATCTCTCCTATACAGGACAGGTGGATGAAGCAGGACGGAAATTCAGCACCAATACCGATACCGATGGACGCTTTCACAGCAAGTGGATGAACATGATGTATCCCCGTCTGTTTTTGGCAAAGAATTTGTTGCGGGAAGATGGGGTTATTTTTGTGAGTATTGATGAAAATGAAGCGAAAAACTTACGAGCAGTGATGGATGAAATTTTTGGGGAAGAGAATTTTTCTGGCGAGATCGTTTGGAAAAATAGCAGTAAAAACGATCAAGCATACATATCAATTCAACATGAATATATTCTTTGTTATGTTAGAAACAAGAGTGAAAATAATGGAGAATGGAGTGAAAAAAAAGAAGGACTTAATGAAATTTATAAGGCATTTGATGGATTTAGGAAAAAACATGGTAATAAATGGGATAAAATTCATGAAGAAGCTGTTGCGTGGTATAAACAATTCCCAGAATCAAATCCTATTTTTTCAAGTAAACATTATTCTTGGATGGATGAAAACGGGGTATATTTCCCCGATAACATTTCAGGTCCAAACTTTGGTCAGTATAGATATGATGTGATACACCCTGTTGCTGGAAAGGTTTGCAAAGAACCCTCAAGTGGTTGGCGATTTCCTGAAGAAACTATGAAACAAAGAATTGCAGATAATCTAGTGCATTTTGGGAAAGATGAATCTACGATTCCTAATAACAAAACTTATTTAAAAAATACTGAATCCCAAAGTTTATCAAGCATTAAATACAAAGACGGGAGGGTGGCTTCTAAATTATTAATTAAACTCTTAGGGGGAAATTATTTTACTAATCCAAAGGATGCTAACTTGTTAGGTTTAATTATAAAAGCAGTTCTTAAAGATAATTGTGGAATCATCCTCGATTTCTTCTCCGGCTCCTGCACCACCGCCCATGCTGTTCTCGACCTCAACAAAAGTGATGGAGGTAATCGTAAATTCATCATGGTTCAGTTACCAGAACTGTGTGATGAAAACTCAGAAGCCTACAAAGCAGGATATAAAACCATAGCGGACATAGGCAAAGAACGGATTCGCCGAGTGATCAAAAAAATCAAGGAAGAGCAGAATTCCCCACAAGGTGATTTGCTGGAACAAGATCAGCCCTTTCAAGATTTAGGTTTCAAGGTTTTCAAACTATCCAAATCCAATTTCAATATCTGGAACGCCAATGTTGAAAAAGCTCCTGAGTCGATTCAGCAACAATTGGAACTTCATATTGATCACATTGATCAAAAATCCTCTCAAGAAGCCATTCTTTACGAAATTTTGCTCAAATCCGGTTTTGAACTGACCACTGCCATTGAAAAACTGAATATTGAGAGCAAAACAGTGTTCTCCATTGCGGAAGGAGAACTGTTGATTTGTCTGGAAAAGCAACTCACCCTGGAAGTGATCCGAGCCATTGCGGAACGAAAACCCTCACGAGTGGTGTGTCTGGATGAAGGTTTCCAACACAATGACCAACTCAAAACCAACGCTGTTCAAATCATGAAAAGCAAAGGTGTTCTTAACTTCAGAACCGTATAACAGGAGGTGTCTATGTATGCCATTGAGTTTGAATCCCATATTAAAAACGGAATGATTGAAATCCCTGAAGAGTATAAAACCCAAATCCCCGCAACCTTTCGAGTGATTGTGTTGACTCAGGAAAACATTTTAGCGAAAACAGAGTCCACCACCACTTCGGATGATCGTCCGTTTGCTTCCTTGAGTGAAGAGGAAAAACAACAACGGATTCAATCTGTTCGAGGGAAATATAGAGGTTTGATCTCCAGCAGTGATGAATTCGCGCGTCGCAAACAAGAAGAAATCGATTTGGAGGGATGATGCCTTATGTTTTAGATGCCTGCGCACTGATTGCTTTTTTGGATGATGAACCGGGAGCGGATGTTGTGGATACCTGTTTAGAAACAGGAAAGTGTTATCTGCATGCCATCAATGCGTGTGAAGTTTATTACGATATCTGGAAAAAATCAGGGGAGAGTGTAGCGACAACGATAGTAGAACGATTAGCTTTATTGGGTATTTTTCTCCAAGATGACATGGATATCACCTTTTGGCAACAAGTTGGCAGATTGAAAGCCGAAATCAAGAGGATTTCTCTGGCTGATTGCTTCGCTGTCGTATTGGCTCAGAAAACAGGCTCGACCCTCCTGACATCAGACCACCACGAATTTGACCCCATTGTTCCTCTGAATTTATGTTCCATTCAATTTATTCGGTAAATCATGAAACTCAAATTTGATTCAACACAGCCCCACCAACTGGCAGCAGTGCAAAGTCTCGTTGATTTATTTGATGGACAGCCTCTCAACCCAGATGGATATACCATTTCAATTGATACCAAAGATCAGCAGTATCATGGCGGAACTATTCAGGAAGAGTTAGGTTACGGCAACCAGCTTTTACTTTCCGAAGAAGCTCTCTGGAAAAATCTCCATAAAATTCAGGAAAGCAATGAACTGGATGTCACCCCTCAAGAGAAACTGGAAGAATACGGCATGAATTTCTCCGTGGAGATGGAAACAGGAACTGGAAAAACCTATGTGTACCTCCGCACCATCTTTGAACTGAGTCAAAAGTACGGCTTCAAGAAATTCATTATCGTGGTTCCGAGTGTCGCCATTCGGGAAGGCACTCTCAAAAATATTGAAATCACCAAAGAACATTTCAAGGCGCTTTACAACAACATCGAGTTTGAATCGTTTGTCTATGACAGCAAAAAAGCAAATCGGTTGCGGCATTTCGCTACCAGCAACCAGTTACAAATCATGGTGATCAACATAGATTCTTTCAACAAGAAGGACATTTCCGTGATTCATAAGGAAAGCGATAAACTTTCCGGTCATCAACCGATTGAATTTGTACAGGCAACCCATCCCTTTGTAATCGTTGACGAACCGCAAAGTGTGGACAACACACCCAAAGCTCAGGACGCCATTAAAACGCTGAACCCTCTTGCCATTTTCCGTTATTCAGCCACTCACAGGAATCTTTACAATCTTGTCTACAAGCTCGATCCGATCAAGGCTTATAAATACCGTTTGGTAAAGCAGGTTATTGTAGCCTCGGCAAGGGGCGACAACGGTCAAAATGACGCCTATATCAAATTGCTTGAGGTTGATAACAAAAAAGGAATTAAGGCAAGAATTCGGATTCATTCAAAAACAAAAAACGGGATCAAGGAAGATACGATCTGGGTCAAACAGAATGATGACCTGTTTATCCGATCCAATGAACGAGAAGCTTATCGGAACGGTTTTGAAATACTGGAAATCAGTGCGGAACCGGGAAATGAATACATTGAGTTTACATGGGGAAGACTGAATTTGGGACAGGAACGCGGAGGTATTCAGGAAGATTTAACCGAAATTCAAATTCATAACACCATCAACAAACATTTGGAGAAAGAACTTCAACTCAAGGAAAAAGGGATCAAGGTTCTGAGCCTGTTCTTCATAGACCGAGTCGTGAATTATCGTGAATATGACAGTGACGGGAACCCCCAAAAAGGAAAATTCGCCAAAATTTTTGAACAGCACTACGAGGCACTTATTAAACTTCCGAAATACAATGGTTTGAAAGGATACCCCGTTGAAAAAATTCATGACGGTTATTTTTCTCAAGATAAAAAGGGAATTCTCAAGGATACGACAGGATCAACCCAGGCGGATGATGACACCTACGCGAAAATCATGCGGAACAAGGAACAATTGCTTTCACTGGATGAACCATTGAAATTCATTTTTTCCCATTCGGCTTTGCGTGAAGGTTGGGACAATCCGAACGTGTTTCAAATCTGCACCTTGAATGAAACCCGCTCTGTCATGAAAAAGCGTCAGGAAATTGGACGAGGATTACGATTACCGGTGAATCAGGAAGGAGAACGGGTGTTTGATGAAAACATCAATAAGCTCACGGTTGTGGCAAACGAAAGTTATGATGAGTTTGCCGCAAAGCTCCAAACCGAATACGAGGAAGATTGCGGAGTTACCTTTGGCAAAGTACCGAAAATCGGTTTTTCCAAACTGACTAAAATTGTAGATGATCAGGAAATTCCACTGGGACAGAAGAATTCAGAAAAAATATGGACGGAATTAGTTGCCAAAGGATTCATGGATGAAAAAGGGAAAATCCAATCTTCATTCAATCCTAAAAAGCCTGATTTCAGTCTGGGATTATCGGCGGAGTTTCAACCACTGGAAGCGGAAATTGTGACTGTTCTGCAATCCTTTCAGTTGGAACGTCATATCAAGAAGGATGAAGAACCCCAAAAATTACAAATCAATAAACAGGTATTTCTTGATCCGGAATTTGAAAAACTGTGGGATCGCATTAAACACCGCACGACCTATGCGGTGGAATATTCCACCCAGGAATTGATCACCAATACGGTGAAAGCTATTAAGCGGATGGAACACATTGAATCTGTGAAAGTTTCTTATCGGGAAGATTTGCTGAATATAGAAAATAAAGGTGTTACCACTGTCAATATTAAGGGCCACGACATCAAAATTGAATATACCGGAGGATTGCCGGATATTCTGGCCTATCTCCAAAAAGAAACCGAATTGACCAGACGTACTTTGGTTTCCATTTTGACGGACAGCGGTCGCTTGGCTGAATTTGCGGTGAATCCCCAAAAATTCATGGATGCGGTCGGAAATATCATCAAACGTGAACTGCATAAACTGATGATTGACGGAATCAAATATGAAAAACTCACGGATGGGATGATCGAATGGAGTATGCAACTTTTTAAAGACCGGGAGATCCTGAGTTATCTGAACAACCGTCTGGATGTTCATAAATCCGTTTATGACGCAGTCGTCTATGATAGCGAAGTAGAACGCAAGTTTGCCGAAGAAATGGACAGACGGACAGACATTAAGCTATTTGTAAAACTCCCTGCCTGGTTCAAGATAGAAACACCGATTGGGGAATACAATCCCGATTGGGCCATAGTGAAGCATTTTGACGAAACCGTTTATCTTGTCCGTGAAACCAAAGGCACCAAGGATTTTGAAAAACTCCGCAACTTGGAAGCCGATAAAATCCGCTGTGGCAAAAAACACTTTGAAAGTTTGGCGGTTGATTTTCAGGTGGTGGTGAGTGCGGGGGGTCTGTAATTTGTTGTTATACAAATTCACGAAAATTATTCTGAATGGACAAATGATATGCAGGGCAATTATTGGCATTTATATCAAAAAACAAACATTCAGTCTGGTCATTACTGGCAGGACGGTGGTCTCTGTAAGCTGGTTTGTGAATAATAATATCAGTAGCTTATAAAGCCAAGTTTTGAACTCAAGTTCCAGGAAAATCAATGGCCTGCGAGAGATAAAAGTACCTAATTTGATCTAACTCCACCAGTTTGCATAGACTTCTTTACGATTTTTCCTCGGGATAAAATAGATTATGATAGAAAATTAGTGCGAAACTTGGTAAGCATTTTGGTAAGCAAAATGGGTACAATCTGGGGTATATTCGATGAAATTACGGTAAATACCAATTTTTAATTTATACCAACAATATCAAAATATTAGTAACAATAATTAGCTCTCGGTAACTCATGAAAAAAGGTGGGGTAGCGGGTTCGACTCCCGCCACCTCCACCATTTGCACACGTTACCACACTTTATTTTTCCCTACTCCAGACCTGTAAAACCTCTTTGTGTTCACTCTTTGATTACAGACAACACCACGGTATTGGTCGAACACCAAGTTAGCCAACACCGAATTGACCCATCATGGTGAGACCTATCTCGATTGACAGGAATGATTGACATTTTCCCTGTTACCAAGATAGTTTCCATTTGCTATACATCATTATGCGTCATTTGTTGGTATACTTTGAACGGGTGAAACTATGATTTTTTCTCATCCTGAATTGATGTTCAACCAGCCGGAAACTATTGCCATTTCGCGTGTTTCATAACGATAGCTTTCATTAAAAAATTTCCAGCTTGCGGATGCTATGCTGATTTCCATATTTAATAAGCACATTTTCACCGCGTTCTTGATTTTATCTTTAATTGCCATAACAAAACATGGTCCCTGAAACCAGTCCATATGCGGCCATTTATCCGCTGAGTGCCAACCCGCCGACATGGGGTCATGCGGATATTGTATCCCGGGCCGCAAAAATTTTTGATAAGGTTTACTGGTCTGTCGCCTTCAATCCTGATAAAAAATATCTATTTTCAGTGGAAGAACGGATGTCCATGATGCAGGTTTATATTGATCATTTCCAACTGACCAATGTGATACCGGATTCCTACACAGGTTCCACCGTGCGGTATGCTCAACAGAAACAGGTGCATGTGCTCATCAAGGGATTGCGCAATTACAGCGATTTTCAGCAGGAATTCCAGCAGGCCGTAGGGAATAAGGGCATTGACGAAAAAATGGAAACTTTTTGTTTGTTTGGAGCACCCGGCCTGACAGTGGTCAGTTCTTCACTGGTCCGTGAACTGGCATTTCTGGGGGAAGACATCACGCCCTATGTTCATCCGGCAGTCGCACAACGAGTGTCTGAAATCATTCATCATTCAAAAACGTAACCGAGGTTCCGGACATGGTACATGCTCAACCCCGACCTTTTCCTGTGATCAGCTACACCATTGCGCAAGTTATTGGTATTTTGCTGGTGTTGTCGATGGTTACTGTTGATTTTTATGACCCCACCGTATTCAATCAGGTTTATCCTTCAGGCGGCATACAGAACTGGCTGGGGATTGGAGGAGCCTTGATCGGAGGTTCCCTGGTTGAACTGCTTGGAATCTCTGCCCTGCTGATTCCATGGTTCATTTCCCAACTGCCGTTTGCGGCCCTCAAAGCGTCTATGGGAACCAGACTTTACCATGCCTTTGTGGTGGTGTTCATGCTTTCCGTGATTCAGGCAACTCTCGAATCCCTGTTTTGGCCATTGTTCTCTACCCGCGATGCCACCATGTTTCTGTTCCATTCCGGATATCTGGGAATGATGGCGGCATCCTGGCTTACCCAAACCACAGGTCTGATGGAAGGCTCTGTTATGGCCCTGCTGGCCCTGCTGTTTTCCAGCCTCAAGATCTATCAGGCCATGCCCTTCATTGCGACGGGAATCTTGATCCAGCGTGGCTACATGTTGTCAGTGATGATTTTTCTGTTAATTTTAAAACAGCTAAAACTGACCCGAATCAAGTTGAACACATACCATCTGCCTTTCCGTCGGAAATCTGATACTTACGCGGATTCACTCGATTCCCTTTCAATTCCCTGTGAAGAAGACCTGGAGGCCCCCCCTGCTTATGAGGCATCCTCTACTACCATGACGTATGAATCTGTCCACCATGGAGCACGACTTTCATGATGGGAGAAACCCTTCTGTATCAGACCACAGCGGATGGCTTGACCATTCAGGTGGTTGAACGGAATGGCCGCCGCAAATTGCGTTTTGGCAACAGTATCATCCAGAGCGCTATTTCCATCACCAACCCTTCCCGATTGATCATCAGATACATTTGCAACATGATGCTCGGCATGCTCCTGCGTCCGGATGCCCGCCGTATCCTGCATATAGGCTTGGGCGCCGGTACCTTGCCCAAATTCATACACCGCCATTTTCCCCAGACTACTCAGGATGTGGTGGAATGCAATGCGGAGGTGGCCGATATTTCACGCCGTTTTTTTGGATTACCACAGGATACCCGAATGCGTGTGTACATTGCGGAAGGTTCTGAATGGATCAAGAATACATCAGGCCAATATGATCTGGTTTTTCTGGATGCGTATGTGGAAGATGGCGCTCCGGATCATCTGCGGCAACAGGATTTTCTGGAAAATCTCAGTCTTCATGTGAAAGAAAATGGCTGGCTGGTGTCCAATGTGTGGTCTGGTGATGGCATGTTTGAGGAACAGGCCGCATTATGGAACAGGATGTTCGACCATGTTCTGCAAGCACCACAAACCCCCATCGGGAATGTCATTCTATTTGGCGCTCGCAAACCAGCGGTCCTCAATCTTCAACGATTGAGCCGGCATGCGCTCATTCTGCAGAACCGCATGCCTCTCGATCTGAAACACTTGCTGGAATCCATGGTGATTGTGAAGCAGACCTCATAATTTTATAAACATACATTTCCTGTCTTCATAGAGACAAGTGAACTTTTATTCCGGAAATTCAACGCACAAAAATATCCTGTGCATTAGTAAATTGACCGGTTCCACTTCCTGATGATCCATAAGTGATCCAATTCGTTCCACTCATGTCATCAAATCGGACAATGCGGTGATTATCATATTCAGACACATATATCCTGCCGGCAGTATCAATGCTAATACCATTGGGATGATTAAATTGCCCTGTTCCCGTTCCCGGCCCAGTACCATATGTGGTCCAGTTTGTACCTGACATATCGTCAATTCGAACAATACGATGGTTGCCGCTGTCAACAATGTAGATCCTGCCTGAAGAGTCCTGTGTGATGCCATAGGTTTGTGTAAACTGATTGGTGCCCGCACCGGCAGTTCCCAAAGTGGTCCATCCTGTGCTGCTGAAATCCTGGGAAAAGGAAATACGACCAGTATTATATTGTGTTACATAAAAATATCCGGATGCGTTGATATGCACTCCAATAGGCAGATCGAATTGTCCTGTACCGGTTCCAAGGGTTCCATAGGAGGTCCAGTTGGTTCCTGATATATCATCCATTCGAACGATTCGATTGTTGTTCAAATCTCCTACAAAAATTTGACCGTTACTTCTTACAAATATACCCCAGGGTTGATTGAATTGATTTGTGCCGCTTCCTGAAGAACCGAATGTTGTCCAGCCAGTTCCGGCCATATCATTCATTTTCACAAGGCGATGATTCAATTTATCACCGATGTAAATATTTCTGGATGTATCCACAAACATCATTGTGGGTTGATTGAATTGATGTGTACCGCTTCCAAAACTGCCCAAACTGGTCCATCCTGTTCCGCTCATATCGTCTATTCTGACCAGACGGTGATTACTGGTATCAACGATATAGATATAAGGCAAAGCGATGACAAGAGCACTGTTTGATCCAAGAGACCCGGTGGCTCCAGGAGATGCCAGTGTTAATGTGGCCGAGTTGCCGGCAGAATCAGAAATAGTCCCCCCATTCGTTGCTAACGCGGAGGTCGTTGTATAGTCCAGATCAGAAGAAGTATCTCCCTGTTGGAGGGTATAGGAGAACACCAGCGTCGTTGAGCCACTGCCTGAAACATAACTGGCATTTTTATTTGTGGCTCCCATATTCAGCGTCAAAGTGGGTGTGCCCCCTATGGTAGAAACTGTTAATGTTTCTGAAAATACAACATTGATGGAAATAGTAATTCCTGATGTGATGTAGGATCCATTACTGGAAACAGCGGCAACCGAACTGACCGTAGGTGCCGTACTGTCAATGGTAAAGGAAGTGACCGTTAACGTATTACTGACATTGGACGAGCTGTCCGTCACTTTAATGGTACAGTTGCTGTAAGTTCCATCACTTAAAGTTGAAAAAGAAATGGCGTTGTTGCCGCTAACGGCTGTTTTTGTAGAGCTACTGCAACTGCCACCATAAGAAATGGTCCCTGCTTCAGTACTGCTGAACGTATAGCTGGGTGTTTTGGTAGATGTGGGTGTTGAGACGGCAGTAACTTCTGCTATTGTTGGTGCCGTGGTATCGGTGGTGGTGGAACTACTGGTGGTGCTACTGCTGGAACTGCTGGTGGCGGTGCTGCTTTCTGAACTGGTGGTAGTGGAACCACTGGTGGCAGTGCTTTCTGAGCTGGTTCCTGCACTGCTTGTGCTTGCTATGACAGTAATTTCTTTAGACGCATTATCTTTTGATTAGGAGTTCCTCCCAACCATGTTTCACCAGACGCATTGATCTTGACCTCAATTTTAACGGTGAATTTTCCGGGATCAGTTAGCACCCCATTACAGATGTCTTTCCCCTTACAATCGGTTATTGGTTTGCCATCCACACTCCATGTGATTTCATCATAAACGGAGTCAGACGCATCAAGGGTAATTTCTTCACCTTGCAGGATCTGTGTGTCTGGTTTCACAACCAGCACAGCATCAGCCTCGGTATTGTCAGAACATCCAGCAAGAAACAGAGCGGATATGGAAATAATCAAAAAACTGATGCGCATTGAACTATGTCTGTTCATATCCTCTCCCCTCAGAGATTACTTTTAATTTCATTGTGTTACCCATCATTCCATCCTTTCATCTTATGAATAAATCCTAATTGAACTCCATAAAACAACAAGAATTTATTCTCTCATTCCGAGAGAATCTTTTACTGAACGTTTAATTGGCGGTTTTTGAATGTTATGCATGGGTTTCACAAAACTCTAAATGGACTGTCCCGAACTGGCTCATGGTGAGCAACTATTCAGAAATCTTCATACAGCATCATGCCGTCAGGGGCATCTGGATTCGGAATTAGTTTTTGATTTCGGCAATCAACCACATAATCCATTTGTTCAAAAACCAGTTGACCTAATAAATACGGTGCATCTTCTGGTTTTGCTATGCATTGGGTGATGGCTACACGATCGTCAATTACAACTCTTAAATCTTCAAAAACTTCCACTTCTCTTGATGTGCCATCCGCCAATTTGGAAGATGCTTTTTTTAAAAAGGGCAGACCTAATTTTTCAATCATGGATTTAGGCAAGCCTACTGCCAGAGCACCTGTATCAGCGATCATATCCAGGGTAATCTGGCGAACCTGATCCTGAGAGATTATGCCATCTTCTGCTTTGTGTTCATCTTTATGATTTTTTAAAATCACATTCCTGACAATAACTTTTCCCATGTTGACTCCCTGATTTAGTTTTTGGTTTATTAGCTGATAATAAATAAATATTCTTTTTTCAAAAATTTCAATATTGTTAATACGCTACACTGCACAAATGGTGGTTGGCAACATGCGTTATACGAGACTGCTTTTTTAGCAAAAGAACAAGTTTCTGTCCTTGGAAAATAGATAAAAAACCAATGATTTTCACCGAAATTTTCCCACCTGTGCAGGTGTATTTTACGCAACCAGTTTAAACTCAAGGACATGATGCTTAAACCAGGTTGGATATTCCTGATTCTTTTTTAAGGCCGTCACCGAAGCCAAGGCCACACTCCCTGCCTTAGA
>JADFZZ010000016.1 GCA_015232315.1 SAR324 cluster bacterium
TTATATTCAGGATGAAGCATTGGCTAATGAACTATTCGGGAAATTCTGGATGGAACAAGCAGAACCTGAGGTTGGACAACTTTATTTGAGAGGATCTGCTCTTAGTACGAGAGGACCGGAGTGGACGAACCGCTGGTGTTCCGGTTGTGCCGCCAGGCGCATCGCCGGGTAGCTATGTTCGGAATGGATAACCGCTGAAAGCATCTAAGCGGGAAGCCAACCTCAAGATAGATCTCCCGGGTCTTTATGGCCCCCAAAGGTCTCTAGAAGACTACTAGTTCGTTAGGCAGGATGTGAAAGTGGGGTAACTCATGAAGCTGACCTGTACTAATCGACCGGGTGGTTTAACTTACATCTCCTGTCCCTTCCTCTGTCCCCAAAGGGTTCTTTCCTGATTCCTCATGCTTCATCTGAGAACCTTTAAGAAGTCCGGTGCTTTTGGCACAGGGGTTACACCTGTTCCCATCCCGAACACAGAAGTTAAGACCTGTTGCGCCTATGGTACTGCCAGCTTACGTTGGTGGGAGAGTCGGTCAGCGCCGGATTCCTTATTGCGTTCTTGTTAAGGCAGGCCGAGGTGGTGAAACTGGTAGACGCGCTGGACTCAAAATCCAGTGGGGTATCCCCCCGTGCCGGTTCGATTCCGGCTCTCGGCACCAAAAAAACAACTCAAAAAATCCTCAAAAACCATCCATTTTTCGAAATCAGTAATAAATCAAATTTATATATTCCATGTTCCTTTTCTTAAGAAAATTCTTTGAAAAAGGAATGGGTGATTATTACTGTCTACTAACTCCCAAAATTTTAAAGATATAGATTTCAGTTCATTTTTCCTGACACAAATAGAAATTAAATCATGTGATAAATGATTGAAAAGACAGAACTGCCATTGAGCAGGCGATTCTTTGATATTTTTACCAAAAGACAAATCAATGAGCGAATCCTCAGCGGATATATCAAAAATCACATCGCTTAGAGGGAATGCGATGCCGGTTCCGAGCGCTTTGAGAAAAGATTCTTTGAGTGTCCAATAGCTGAAAAATCGTATTGCTTGTGAGGGTTCAGGTAAGCGGAAAATACTTTCCATTTCACTTGGTGCATAGAATCTTTTTGCAATCCCTTCAAGATGGATGCTGCGAGTATAATTCTCAATATCTATCCCAATTTCATGATTTCTGGATATTCCACAGACAATCACGTTGTTTGTATGAGACAGATTGAACTCAAGCGTATAATCAGGTGGTTGGTATTTTGCTGAAAGTGAGGGTTTCCCATATTTGTTTTTGATAAATTGAAGAGCTTGGGGAGTGTTACCTAAATAATCACTTAGTAGTTTTCTGACAAAACCACGTGTAACCAGATACCGGATTTTTAATGAATCCAAGCTGAAACGATCATATTGAGAAAGTTCCTCCGGACTTAACCATGTATAAAACTGTCTAAGGGTTGCTTCTGAATAATGATCAACACTGGTTTGCCAGAAATGGATTTCTTCTGGTTGGATTGAGATCGTATGGGGAGATTCAGACAATGAAAACATCCAATAGGTGATCAATCAAAGAAATAATGGAATGAAGTGATTTTTTCAGTTTTTGGTTTATCAGGAGAGATATTTACAAAGGCAATGACTTCAGTTTTAATTCCTGATTTAACATTCATCACGACCAGATCAGATTTTTCCATTATCTGGAATAAGCCTCGTCCAGCTCCGCCTTTACCCTTCTCAAGATTAATGCTACCAGCTTCACCGCGATAACAACTGTCCAGATAATCCAATACAATTTGTCTACTCAATGCTCCAAAGGGGTCTTCGCAGGAAATTGCGACAAGAATCCCATCACAGGCATAACGGAAAGTTCCTTGTTCTTCAGGTTTAAGTGCAACAGGAATGGTTCTGGGGAGATGATTGTAAATCGGTTTTCCAGCGGAATCATGGGGTGCATCATAAATAGCATTCATCAGTAACTCTTCTGCTATCATGGTGCAGTGAGTTAAAAATGATTTACGGATTCCCAATTGTTGAAAATAATCAGTCATAGATTCCACCAACAGACCTCTAGAATCACTGTCTGTTACGGTTTCTTGATGAACTTCAACACCCCAGTTGAGATATTTTTCCATTCCAAAAAAATCCTTGCTGAGCAGTTTACTGACTGTTGTGATAATATTTTTTATAGTAAAAGTTCGATCTTCCTCACTGGTGGAAACAATATTCGAAAGAAAAGGATACTGACGGAGAATCGGTAGATAATCCTGAGCTTTTGCAGAGGTTGTAAACACTGTAGCAATTTCAGGGTTTTTGGTGTGAGCATATTTTGCGAGATCAATCAGGTCTGCATTGGTATAAATTATATCATAAGATTGTTGTTCCAGTTGTTCTTTACCTGATTCATAGTCAGACACAATATCCAGTTCAACACCAGTTCCCCGCAAAGCCATTTTAGCCAAAATCTGTTGTTTTTTATTGGTTTCCATTAGAAGCAGGCGTTTGCTTTTGATCGCCTTTTCTGTTCGGTGCATTGCTGTGACGGGTTGCAGGACATGCTCAATCTGAAACAAATGACGCTCCAACGCACTGAGATGATCCTGATAGCTTTCAATGGGATCCTGCTTCATTTGTTCCAAATGCTTTTGCATCCCACCAAGATCATCTTCATACAAATGACTCAGTTTTTCAAGAAGTTGAGCTTTGATATGACTGAGGTCTTCGAGTTTTCGATTACTGGCCAACAGTGTAGTGTTCTGTTGTTCTACTTGTTGTAACGATTCATTAAGCTGCTGGGTGCGTTCCTGAACTTTTTGCTCAAGATTAGTATACAATGACGCATTTTCGATAGAAATGGAGGCCTGCGTCGCCATAATTTTTAAAACTTCCAGGCGATTTGGCGTGAAGGCGCCAGTTGTGAGATTGTTTTCGAGATAAATAATCCCGTTGAGGAGATTTCTATTTTTAATGGGCAAAGACAGTAGCGATCGTACTTGATTTTCTTGAATATAGGGCAAGTCTTCAAATTTTGAATTTCCAACAGCATCATCCAGCAGGACATGTTCCTTGGTTCTTATCACATATTTCACAATTGGTAATGGTAGCATTTCATTGGCCATGTCTGATTCCAACGGAATGGCTAATTCGACAGAGTCCTTTGACACGTGGAGATCAATCATCGCATCGATACTCCACTCCCCCTGTCGATGAACCAGAAAGAAACTACGTTGTGATCCAGTATTTTCCATAACAATCTGCATGATTTTTCGCAGAACAGCATTTAAGTATACTTCACCGGTAATGGCCTGGGTTGCCTTTATGATCGCGGTCAAATCAAGATTGGTGGAAAATGAAGTCGATAGGGTCGTATTTTGTTGTAGTGTTCCAGTGACTGTTTGAGAAAGGGTGCCAGATTTTTTTCTGGAATTCAGTAATTGTGGAAAATGCCTGTCCAGAAATTCACATTTGTTATCAGCGCCCCATAAATGATATAGATGTCGTCCCTTGGTCAAATAAAGTTGTCCAACCTCAGGTTCTGCTTGTTCCATCCAGAATTTCCCGAATAGTTCATTAGCCAATGCTTCATCCTGAATATAACCATACTTACGGGAATATTCGATAGACAGGTTATAAAACTGTCGAGCCCGACTCTCTTTGCGTGAACATCGAGCTCGTTCAGCTTCGATCAGGTAGTATTTGTGCAGAAAATTGGCTGGAGCATTATCAGCCCATTTTTTCATTTTTTTCTGGTTGTCTGCTACTTCCTTGAGCAATCGGGCTCGTTTTAATGCAGTGACCTGAGACAGCGATGCCAAAATAATCAGTGAATTATGAAAATTATACAATGTGACTGAATATAATGCTGTTACACTATCGAGATATTTTTTGGTTTCGCTGGTATATTCCAACGCTTTGGCAAAATCATAAAAGTGATAACACAGAAAAGCTCTGTTCAGTTGCAAGGTAAACAGCCCCGTATAGTTCTGGGTATCAAGATATTTCTGTTCTTTTTCGATAGCATTAAAAGTTGGACTGATCAATTGTTCAGGATGTGGTCCGGGAATACTCAAATTTTTAAAAGCCAGTGAGGAGATCTCCATGTATTCAATCGCCGCGGATTGCTTAAGCTGGATTAGTTCTTCAATATATTGTTCAAATGTCTGAATCAGTTCTGGCAGATTCTTTCCGGAAAAATACTCATGATTGGCATGCAGGCTGGCGATATAACCGGCATATTCCAGATCACCCGCAAACAAACTCTGATAATAGGCATCTTTCAGTGGAGAAATCGTGTCGACAATCGGGTGTTTCCAGATACGGATAAATGCATGGATGAGAAAATGAATTCGTGCTTCAAGTTGCGGTAATGGATATTTGTTCAATAGATGCAGTGACAATTCCACAAACTTCTGGCCTTGATCAAATTCTTCAAGAATTCCACAAAGCAGTAAAGCATAGTCGCAATAGGCCAATGAAGATAAAGGCGCATTTCCATATTCTAAGGAGAGATCAACCTGTTTGAGGATCAGTAGCGGATATAGTGGTGGGAATGCAATATATGTAGCTGAAAATATCGTGTTGATCAGACGTAAGGCCGCCAATTTTTCAGGGTCTCGCATCGGTGGCAGTGCCATTAGATCATCCATTGATTTATGGAATAGACGTCGTTTGACTTTCAACAGGGACAACGCGGCATGAAGTTTAGTAGGATTTTTTGGAAAAGAGATACCAAGCTGAGTTAGGACCGATAGGGCCAGTTTAATGGCTTCTCTGAATTGATTCTGACTGATCAATCCTTCAATTTTATTTTCATAAACCGAAATTTTTTCCAGGAGTGTTTTTGCGTGTTCGAGCACTTTAGCGGTGTGAAACTCCATGCGCTCATAATCAGGACTCAGACGTGCGGCTGTGGCTGCTGCGGTATGCAAGTCCAGGCTGAAGCGATAATGGGAACTCCATGAATTATCAGGCAATAAGGAAACAGCGGTTTCAAACAGTTGCTCTGCTTCTTGAAAAGCCGCGGTCTGCATTGCATTCTGACCTGCTTCAAAGTTCAGTTGTGCGGCAATTTCTGTTTCTTTAGTTGAGGTACTTTCGGATATGCCCGCATTGAAATGATTAACAATTTCAAAAATTCGAGATTCTTTTTCTTTCGGTGAAAGATTTTGCACCAGAAATTGCCCTATTTTGAGATGAATTTTTGCGGCTTCGCTCACATTCATCAGAGAATATGCCGTTTGTTGAATTCTTGAATGGGTGAAGGCGCATGTCTTATTGGAACAATCATGTTCTTCTGCGGTTTCCCGGGATACCAATTCATGGATGAAATCATGCTCAACCAGATCGTTCAACATTTGTTGAATAACTTTGTGATCAATCCCGGTGGTATGATGGAGTATTTCAACACTGAAATCCGTCCCCTGACAGGCGGCATGTTTTAAAATCAGTTGATGGGTTTCATCCTGCTGATTGATGTTCTCAATCATAAGACTGATGACATTATCAGTAAATTCCTGTTTTTGAATTTCTTCCAGATTCCATTTCCATTTTTGATTAGAATCGTCATACCACACAAAGCCACAGCCCTGAAGCGCCTCAACAAATTGTGCCAGAAAAAATGGAGTTCCTCCTGTTTTATGGTGGCAGGTTTCTGCTAAGTCGATCACCTCAGCGGTTTCCATGGAAAAAACATCGCCTAGTATTTCTGCGACATTCTCTATAGTCAGATGCGATAATTTAAGCGCATAGAAGGCTTTATTCTGACATTTTTTGAGATCATTGAGCAGTCGTTCCACCTGCCTTGAATGTGAAATCTCTCCATCAATCGTCCCAACAATGAGCAAATATTTCATTTCAGGGGAACTCATCCAGTTTTCAATCAGGCTGGCGGAAGCGTCATCAATAAGATGCAGATTGTCGATAAAGATCACTACAGGATTATCAACAGTAGCAATGACACTGAGAAACTGCCGGAAAACGTAATGGAGTCGATTCTGGGACTCAATGGGGGGCAAGGTTGGCACAGATGGTTGTTTGTCAATCAGGTGTTCCAAATCTGGAAGCAGATCAATCAACACCTTCCCATTTCCATGCAAGGCATCCAAACAGCGCTGTTTCCAGAAACTCACATGAACTTCATCTTCACTCAGAATACTCTGAAGAAACTCTGTAAGCGCTTCAATGATGGTAGAATAGGGAATATTCTGATTGGATGGATGTGGATCACTGTGTAAACAAGTAGCCTGATTTTCTCTTAAATAAAATTCGATGTCATGAATAAATGTTGTTTTTCCTGAACCGGAATGTCCTTCAATCAACAAAAACGTTTTGTCTCCATCACATATGCGCTGGAAATGACTGATAACCTCCTGGCGTTCTGAGTGGCGACCATAGTGCTTATCAGGAAATTTCAGTTCTTTGCGTGAGGACATCTGGGCAAGTTCAAATTCGACAATAGTCCCGGAAAGTTTCCATTGGGTCAGACATTCATTCAGGTCCGTTAACAGGCTGGCTGCACTGGGATAGCGCTGATCCATGGATTTTTCCATGAGTTTCAAAATAATCTTTGAAATGATAACAGGAATTTCAGGAATCAGTTCATGTGGAGGAACAGGATCTTTGGCAAGATGCCCATGAATGATTTCCGCTTCATCGCCCTCAAAGGGGATTCGATGAGTAAGTAGATGATAAAACGTCGCACCCAGTGCATAAAGATCACTGCGGTTATCCATTTTCAGGTTGGTTCTCCCGGTCTGTTCAGGCGGGAGGTAGGCCAACGTTCCTTCAAAAACATCAATCTGATCGGGAAGATCATCGATGTAGTCAGATATTCCGAAATCGACAATTCTGATTTCCTTTGCTTCCGCATTCCATAAAATATTGGAGGGATTCAGATCTTTGTGAAGTATACGGAGATCATGAATTTGTTGGAGAATATTCGAAATGTTCACGCCGATTTCCAAAAAATCGGGAATGGACATGGATTGTTGCTCCAGGTAGTCTGCCAGGGAAATACCACTGAATTCTTCCAGAACCATTGCCAGTGAATTTTTATATTTTTCCAGAGCGTAAGCTTGAATGACACCTTTGATGTTCAGACTGCTTAACAGTTCAAATTCTGTTTTGAAATGTTGAATTTGTTCAGGAAGAGGATATTCGACATTCAGAATTTTTAACGTAACAGGAAGATTGTCCGCTTCACGAATCGCATGAAATACATGGGTTCTGTCGCTTTTATACAAAGGCTCCATGATTTTGTATCCAATCATCTGAACCATAGTTCATTCCTTTTGACGTCATGGGTGGTTACATTGAAGTTTATCATGATAGTTAGAATCCTTAAGAATTCAGACCTTAATTCATTTCCTTACAAATTACCGGGGCTTAAGTCAATCCTGCCTGGAGAACTTTATAAGCTTTTTAAACGGTAAATGGGTCCTTATTCTAATAAACAGGAAAGTCTTTACCGAAAAGAAGCAAAAAAGAGACCATTGACAATTTTATTCAAAATTATGCCGCTTCCAGCGATAGGGCGAATCCGTAATCACGCCCGGTTCTGTGGCTGTTTCCATGAGTTTGAGGCAATCCTCAACAATTTGTTGTTGTTGACGGACCTTACGGAGTTCTCCCAATGCATGGCCAAAAGGATATTTCAAATGATAGGTTCGGGGGGGCTTTACCTTTTCACTGATCGAACGAGCAATGGAGATTCCCACAGTAGTGATTCCCTGATGTTCCAGTTCACGTTGTACCAGACCGACCGTCTGGTTGCACAAACCTCAGGCAGGAACCAGCAGGGCAATATCGACAGATTCCTGTTTCATCTGTTTTGCCAAAACTTTAGCGGTTTTTTTGACCAGTGTGTCCAGATGCTGTCCTTCAATGTGTCCCATCAATCCATAGAAATGATCGGCTAATTGACCAATTCGCCCTTCCTGTTGAAAACCTCTGACAATTTCGATCGGTAGGACCAGATTGATATCCTGATCCGCATCTTTGTGGTCAAAATAATCATGTGTAATCATCAATTGCTCGATAGCGATAGTTGAGGGGATTTTACGATAAGAAGGGTCTCCCTCAGGATCACTCATGTTGAAGGGTGGATCTGTTTTAAGGTGGACTCCGCCGGTTGTAATGAGTGCGAGTTTGCATTGGGACAGCGGTTTGGACAATGGCGTCCAGGGGATGCTGTCTGATTCCAGGGCGTTGTATTGACTGGTCCAGCGTTCTTTGACCCAGGGGATTTGGAAAAGACTGACAAAAATTTTGTTTTTGAATTTATCCCAACCTGTTTTCATAAATTTCCACTTTGCTAAAGGGTTTCAGTGTTACAGACCTCAATTCCTGATCAGTTTTTGGGGCTGATCTCAGCATAAGGATCTGGTATATCCAGGGAAACCGGATGCGTGTATCCGGGGATGTGAATGGCCTCTCGACTGATGTTCAGCATGTCGCCCTCAAGGACATTTTTTCCAAAAATATAAGTTGGGGTGATTTCCCCCTGAAGTGCCCGTTGATCATAATCCGCAATGGATTGCTCCGCCTGTTCAAGGTGTTTGCGATATTCTTTGAAACGGGATTCTCCATAACGTTTTTTCAGCATCTGATGGACTATGTGCGGCGCCAACACCGCACTGCTTGCGTTGTTTCCGCCAAATCCCTTGGAGTTGATCACCACTGCGTCCATTCCATTGATACCAGCGAACTGGTGTTCCTGTTCCAACTTCAGATTGGAACGATGCACATCATCGGCAATCTGGTCCAGGGTGAAAATTCCGGGAATCCAGCCCTCATTCCATGTGCCAAGGGCTGTGGCCATTTGATCTCCGGCCGCGGTACCCAGGGAGTGTCCTGTGTAACATTTGACCGACGTAACCAGCCAGGAAGGAATGGAAAACGCTTTAGCGATTTCATTGAGCACATGCGATTCTGTCACACGGTTTTGAGGCGTTCCTGTCCCATGAGCATGCACGTAAGTGCGTTGACTCAATGCGGTATCTCCGAGCATTTTCCGCAACAATCCTGCTGTTTTTCCAAGACACAGGTAGTTACCGATTCCTGGTGCTGAAATGGATTTTTTAAAACCATCGGCATTGATAAACACTCCGGGTACGGCTCCATAAATTGGTGCTCCCAACTCCATTGCAAGTTCATCATCCAGCAGAACCAGAAATTGTGCCGATTCCCCCATCACAAATCCGCAATTATTACCAAAGGGACGACACGCTCTGGGATAATCAGGGACTATTCGTCCCCGGGCCTTGTCCAGTTCCAGCAAATCCTTGTCTTCAGTCAGAGCTTTCATGACACGGAAGCCCTCAATCACTTCCGGTAAAACAGGTGCTTCACTGGTTCCCACGATCACCGCGCGTCGAATTCCGCTCTGAATATCTCTCACGCCCATTTCAAGGTTATACAGAAAAGAAGCACAGGCCCCAAGGATGCCTGATGTGGCACCAAGATTTCCCAGAACATAGGCATTGATAAAGTCAGCGGGCATTTCCGCAAAACCAAACGGGAGTTGTTTTGAGGTTGGGCGAGTGCCAAGATAGGGCGCCTTGAGCATTCCACCATAGCCCTGATCATCAAGCTGACTCATTGCGCTTGACGCATAAACGCCAACTTCGTCGGGTTTGATTTTATTGAGAATGGTTTCCCACGGAATCCCACAGGAAGATAAGGCGTCAGAAATACCGAAAATGGTCATCTGGAGTCCGCGGGGATGCTGACGGGCTGGATACCATTGTTGAGGATTGAAACCTGTGGGGAGTTGACCCGCGGCGTTTACCAACGAAGGTCTGGTTTCAGCCAACAGAACTCCTGCTGGATTTTTAAGATGAATTTCCAGAATCTCGTTGCCCGTATCATGAATTTCCCACGATGAAGGTACCGTCTCAGGCAGATCTTTCCGTTTGATTTGAAATGTGATGCTTTTTTCAGAATTAAGATGAACCGGACGATGAAATGGAATGCCCTGGCCGGGAAATGCCTCGCCGGAAATTTTACGGATCAGGGTATTTTCCAGAATAAAGGCACGGTATTTTTCTACAATGAACGCTGGTGTGACCGGGGTTCCCTCTTCCAGCCACTGTCCATTCTGATATTCGACTAACCGCATTTGTGAGGCCAACCCCAACAGGGTTTCCTGTTGTTTATCAGCGGGTAGCACATCCAGAATCATGCGCTGATAACCTCTGGCACAGGAACTGCGTCCTGCCGCGTTGACTCCTCCATATCCGGCAATAACAGGCAATCGAAACATATTCCTCCTGAAAAACAAGCATTGATATTTTAGCCGGGTTGTATCGGCTTTGATTTGCCAGCACAAACTTATTTTTGTTTCAGGGATCAATCGATTTTCATGGAAAGGATTCCACCTTTATCTTTTTGCCAATCCCATGATCCAAAGTAAGTCCCCAGCCATAAATTCTGTTCAGGAAAGAATCTCATGCCATAAGGAACACCCAGAGATTGAGCTGGTACCAGTTCAACAGTAATATTGTGTCCCAACTGACCGGTGACCAGACGTTGTCCCATGATCCATTCGCCCCATATGAATTGATTACCTATGCGTAACATTCCGGTGATATTGGTGTAAGGCAGAGAAAAAATTTCCTCGGTCATGCCCGACTCAAAATTAGCAATTTTCAGGATATTGGCTCCCTGGCCCTGATTGAGTCCGGGCAAGTTTTCATAACTGTTGGCAATCCAGATTCCGTCTTCGTCACAGATCAATTGCCGGGCATAGGATATTTTGTGTTGATGGTCTGCAAACACCTGCCAGTCTTTACCATCCATGTCCCTGAAACGAACGATTCTGGATTTTTTTGAATCAGCCACATAAATCCAACCGTCTTGAGCAACACAGATTCCATGAGGACCGTGCATGGAGTGGTCCGGTCCATCAAAAGTTTTCCAACCGTTTCCCTCAAGATCCTTGATTTCAACGATGGCAGAACCCCAGCCATCGCTGAGAAGCAACGTATTCCACGGACTGATTGCCATAAAATGAGGGTTGTAGAATTTCTGGCCGATACTTTGGGGATCAAAATGGCGCAAGTTGGTGAACTGGAGATCGTCAAAGATTGCCAGTTGATTGTGCATCAGTTCTGTTGCCACAAATTTGCCTTGAAACCAGATGATGTCTCCAGGATTGAACAGCTCTGGATGGGTCAATTGCTGTTGGCTGATCAGTGATTTTTTTAAACGGTCTCGAACCCTGTTCTCGCGATATTCCGTGAGAAACTGGTTCATCCGCTCATAGTAGCGCCCAAGTTTGTCAAGCTGATGATAATTGTTGTGTAGAAAACCACCGACGAGGATGCCCAGAAAAAATACCCCAAAATTTTTGATTACGATGCTGTTGAATAAAAATTTCATGGTGAGATCAAGATTCAATGTCCACAAACAGGAAGGAACAACAGGGCGGAGTGAGTCCGCCCATCAAGGAAAGGCTGGCGTGAAACTCAGATCAGTTTTTTTTGCTTCAGGTAGGAAACAATGATATCAGCCATTTGTTCCGGCGTATTTCGGCCATTGTTCAACACCAAATCATACAAGGTCGGATCGGTGACATCTTTTCCAGTAAATTTATTCACAAAATGTGTTCGTTCAATTTGATGTTCATCCAGATATTTGGACGCATCCGTTTCATTGAGTTGCAGTTGTTTCATCACTCGCTGGATCCGAAACTCTTTGGGGGCCACTAACCGGAAATGTGCGACGTTGGGCATGTCCTGTGTCAGGCAAGCGGCTCCCCGCCCGACCAGAATCGCGTGGCCCTGCTTCGCGACATGCAGGATGGTTTTTTTTGTGTATTGAAAAATTTCATATTGGTCAGGAGTTTTTCCAAAAATACTGGAAATCATGGAGTTGAAGGGGCCGGAAACATGCTTGATTTTTTCCAGATCGTGGGTGGAATATCCTGAGTCTTCCGCAATCTTGTTCATAATGTCCTTACTTAGAACGATCCAGGTATTCTTTTGAAAAGCACTGAGTTTCTTTTCCAGAATATCCGCAAGCGGATAGCCTTCACAGCCAAATTCCCGAGAGATAGCAATGGTGGGAAGAATTTCTTCTTTGGCAACGTTTTGTGATAGCGAATGCCATGCCTGAAGTTGTTGTTCAATGTTGGGGGTAATATAAGAAAATCCGCTCATATCAATCCTTTGGATAAGTGTGGTTTAATAAATCAGACTACAGACACATGTATTTGTTTTGTAAATCAGTCTGAACACCATAGCGTGAGACTCCTTGTAGTCATTATTTGAATGATGATTCATTATCAAGATCTGAACTGAAAAAAACAAGTTTCTCTTCCCGCTCGGCCCGCTAAATATTGTTCATTTCTCATTTCTCAGTTCTTCTGGCAATTTCAGGACATTTTGCGACGCATCATACAAACTGTCTGTCCGGAAGAAACTTATCTGGTCAGCTATCTTATGTCCGGATTTCCTGTTGATCAAAATTTATATATTGGAACAATGGCTGTATTATGTCAGACTTTGTCGTTGGTTAGCAAAATTGGCTTACCAGTCATCAGCCTCGTGTGTCAGTTCGAATGAATGATACGAGTTATCGCTCAAGCATTAGAAACATCACTCCATTTGATCGCATTGACACAATACGGCTAGAATTTTATTTCCAATTTTTTTGAGTCTTGAGTGAAGCCAATGACTTCATGAATAAGGAGAATATGATGGAAACAGCCAAATCGAAAAAACCACGTTCCCGGGCACAACGAGTGGCCATGGTTTCAACGCACGGATATGTCGCGGCAGAACCTCCGCTGGGTAATGCGGATACCGGCGGACAAGTGGTTTATGTGTTGGAGTTGTCCAAGAAAATGGCACAACTTGGGTATGAAGTGGATATCTGGACACGACAATTTGAGGATCAGCCTGAAATTGAAGCAGTCGCACCCAAGGTCCGTATCCTTCGAGTCCCTTGCGGAGGCAATAAATTCATTCCCAAGGAATATCTGTATGAATACCTTCCGGAATGGCGACAGAATGCTTTGCGGTTTATTAAAAAAAACAAAATCGCTTATCAATTCATCAACAGCCATTATTGGGATGGCGGGGTCGCGGCACAGAATCTGTCGGAAGAATTGAATATTCCCCATATCCACACGCCCCATTCTCTGGGAATCTGGAAGAAATTTCAAATGTTGCAGGATTATCCGGAGAATGCGGCACATTTTGAACAAAAATATAATTTTAAGAACCGCATTCATCATGAACTCCAGGTTTACCATTCCTGCCAATTTGTAGCCGCAACAACACCATTTCAACTGGATTTGTTCCAGAAAGAATATGACGTTCCCAAAGAACAGTTGGTATTGCTACCTGCAGGATACGATGACAACCGGTTTTATCCGGTGAGTAGCGCCACCCGGAATGCGATCAGACAGCATTTTGATCTGGAGCATCCCACGGTGCTTTGCCTGGGGCGGATGGCGCGCAACAAAGGGTATGATTTGTTGATCAGGGCGTTTCGCCAGGTAGTCAATCGTATGCCGAATGTGCGCCTGTCTCTTGCGGCGGGGGGGAGCGACCTGAATCAGGAGGAACAGGCCTATATGGATGAAATCAAACAGATCATCCATGAACTGGAGCTGGAACAGTATGTCACGCTACGAAGTTATATCACCGAAGACGAACTGCCGGATTGGTATCGGGCCGCAACGGTATTTGCCATGCCCAGCCGCTATGAGCCTTTCGGAATGACTGCTTTGGAAGCCATGGCCTGCGGAACCGCAACCGTGGTAACAACCGAAGGTGGGTTATGGAACGCCACCACGTTTGGTCGTCATGCCTTGTATGCCAATCCGTTTGACACAGAAGAATTCGGGATCGCTTTGTATCAAGTCCTGAAATATCCTGAATTGAGAGCCAGAATGGAACGCATGGGTGCCCATAAAGCACGAAGTCTGTTCACCTGGACCAGCATCGCGCAACAGTTGATCAGTGTCGCGGAGGCACGGTACTCGCCCTCCATGAATTTGTTGGTGGAAAAACCTTACGAACCCTGGAATCTGGAGGACTGATTATTCCTGCTCTTTCAGGTGTGACGGGTCTAATTGAAGATCATGGCATGCCTGAATAAATCCGGCGGCGTTCCACGCCTGGAAATATTTTCCCATGGGCCGGCCAGTATCGGCATGAAACCATTCATTGAATTCCCACTCATGCTTGAGTCCGAGTTTGCATAAACGGGCCAATTGGACCATTTCATTGCGCGCGAGTGTTTTGAGTCCGAGTTTATGAATGACACGAACCCATAACGCTCCGATAAACGGCCAAATTCCGCCATTGTGATAGTGATTGGGCAGATTGAGCAGATTGACCGTTAAAAAATCACGCCATTCCGGATCTCCCGCATAAACCGGAGGATAAAGGTTTTTCACAGGCCATGGAATGTTTGCGCCAACTCCCCATAAAAAGTTAAAAGTCACGCGAGCGAGTTCTGTTGAGGTGACGCCATTGACGTAAGCCAGTAAATTGGCATAAATGTCACAGCGCCAGCTATAGGAAAAAGGTGAAATCTGATTGATCAGATATTGAGAATTTCCCATGGCAAATTGTCGTTGACTGAATTCTTTGGCCCGACTTCCACGTTCATTGATGGTGGTAGGCCAGAAATTTTCCAGAATCACGTCCTTCACATGAACCGCCCATTTCCGGTAATCCCCTGAGCGTTCAGGTTCTTCCTGCCATTCCAGAATATTGGCATAGCACACCAGCACCCGATACCACAGAACCTCATCATACAGCACATTGTAATTTCTGTGAAACAGATCCATCCAGTCACTGGAATCCGGAATTTCGAGCATTCCACAGTTGTTAATATCCTGGGCACTCAACCAATCCATCAGGCGCTGAAGCTGAAACGCATAATTATCAATAAAAAACCGATCCTGGTTTGCTTGAGTATAGCGCCAAACCGCGATAATCAGCCATAATCCGCTGTCAATGGAACCAATTCCCCCCACTCCTCCATAATCAGGACTTTCTGAATCAATCCGAACGTTTGCCGGGATTTGTCCTGTCGGAGATTGATGATCCAGCAACGTAATGAGGGTTTGTCGCTGGCATTGATGAATGTCTTCATATTGTGAGAGTTGCAAACTCCAGATCAGCGTCATGCAACCATCCCGTGCCCAGACCGAACGGTAATTTGCATCGGTCCCTGTCGCAGGATTATCCGTCAGTGAACAGGCGGAAAAGCCGAGTGGTGTGATATTTTTTCTGAGAGCTTCAATAGCTTTATCATAACCTTCCATCAGAAGTTTCTGATCCTCAATGGTAATATCATCGTATTTGGATGGATCAAACCATTGGTTGGCAATATTGATAATCATGGTTCTCCTTGTCAGTAGGTTGGTTGACTGTGTGGTGTGAATATCGTCTGTGTCAGAAATATTCTGTGTATAGATCGCCTCCCGGTTTTATGCTCGCCGTTATTCCGGATGTTTCAATACACGTTGTGAATCCTCCCGCAAACGGTGTGACAGAAAAATGCTTTTCTTAAACAGAATTATGCTGGATTGACTGCCAGAAGCAAGCAATGCATGTAAAGTTTTCCATATTATTTTTTGAACGTCCCTTAGCGATGCGATGAAAGAGGGTAATGCTGACGACAAAAAGGTGAATGGAAAATGTCTTGTCTAAAGATAGCATCTTTGGTTAGACAAAAGAATCACCCTGATCATTGCTAACTTCCTGCCACAAGTTTATGATGGAACATATTGTTCTCAAATATCACAAATGGGTTCTGCTGTTTTTTTTGAGTATCACAGGTTTGTTGGCTATTCAGTTGCCTTCTCTGCAAAAAAATCCTTCCTCCAATTTACTGCCGGAAACCCACAAGAGTCGCATCCAGTTTAACGAAATGCGCAAGACTTACACCGGAACCAAAGTCGCTGTGCTGGTGTTGCTGGAAACCGATCACTCTGTGTTCACTACAGCCACACTGGAGCGTATTCAGAAATTGACAAACGCCTTTCAACAAATCCAGCTTCCGCTTGAACAGGATCAGCAAAAATTAAGGGACCTTGCGCAAACGTTGCCTGAAACAGCACGGAAAAAAATAATGGATTTGCTGGAATGGGGCCTGGATCAGGATTCCTGGGAGGTCTTTGCGGATGTGGTAGATCTTCTGGAAGCCGCTGGTTATCCGTCAGACTCGGCAAAAAAGGTATTTGATCGGATCAAACGCCGTATCACTCCCATCAGCGGTGTTTCATCGCTGGCGAATACCAAGAACATTCTGGGGACCGAAAATTCACTGGACGTGAACCAGATATATCAGGAAGTGCCACAATCCGCGGAAGCTCTGGAATTATTGCGACAGCAAGTGATGGGCAATGATCTGTTTGTCAATGGACTGATCACGCCTGATGAAAAATTCACACTCATGTCCATTGCCTTGAACCTGGGCGATGAAGACAATGAATCCCAGTCGGAACTGTGTGCGCTTATTCAAAAAATCCTGGATCATGATGTTCCGGGGCCTGAAAAATATTATATGGAAGGATTGCCGGTTGTGGCGACTACCATTTCACAAACCATTGACAAGGACATGAAGTTTCTGTTTCCGATTGTGCTGACGCTGGTGCTGGGCTGTTTATGGTTCTCTTTTCGACTGATCAACGGAGTGCTTGTTCCTGTGCTGGTGACATTGCTTTCGTTGGTCTGCACGTTGGGGTTGCAGGCTCTGTTCGGCATTCCTGTCAATGTGATTTCAACCGGATTACCTGTGTTTATTCTATCCATCGGCGTCGCTGATGGAATTCACATGTATAATGAATATCGGGATCACCTGTTGATGGGGAAATCCAAAGAAAACGCTCTGCGCCACACCATGCGTGAATTGACAATGCCCGTGATCATGACTTCTGTCACCACAGGTGCGGCTTTTTTATCCCTGTCTCTCACGGAAATCACTCAGATCAGGGATTTTGGCTGGTTTGTATGTGTCGGTACCATGATTGCCATGGTTTTTTCCCTGTATTTCATTCCTGCAATGTTGATGGTTCTTCCCGAGCCAACGATCAAAGGGCGTGGTGAAGCCTCCAGTTTCGACCGCTGGATCACACAGGCACTGGAATATCTGAGCGGTTGGGTGATTCGTCATGCCCGCACTGTTGTGGTGCTGACTCTAGGGGTATGCGCATTGGCTGGCTATGGTGCGACTCTCGTGATTGTGGATAGCAATTCTGTGAGAGAGTTCAATCCAGACTCACCGTTGGTCATTGCCATTAATAAAACCAACAATGAGGCCATGGGTGGTCATGCGCTCAATCTGCTGGTTGAAACCACCGATCCCGACCCGGATCCTATGAAAAAACCAGAGAATTTGCAGGTGATCGCAGAGCTGGAAAAATTTGTGATACAGCAACCGCTGGTAGGAAAAGCCCTGTCTTTGTCTGATTTGATTCAGCGAATCAACTATGTCATGCATAACCAGAATCCAGAATATAATCGAATCCCGTTTGTCCAGGAACCTGTTGGCGATGGTTCTTCAGTTTCAGTGGGGGACTCTTCAACGGGAGTTGTGTCAGGACGTGAGTTGATTGCTCAATATCTCCTGCTGTATCAAAATGGCGGTGGCGAAGCGCTCAGTAACACCATTGATCCCGCATATAGAACGGTGAATATTTCATTGATGGTCAGAACACCCTCTTCGCATCAATTGTCCCTTCTTCTGGATACCATTGACGATTATGCCCGCACGCATTTCCCGCCACATATGAAACTGCATTTCAATGGTCTTTCATTCCTCAACATTGCAGGAACCAGAGAGATTGTTGACAGTCAGAATTCAAATTTTTTATTGTCACTCCTGATGACATTTGGACTGCTCTGGGGGATTTTTCGCTCAGTGCAGAAGGGACTATTTGCCATCATTCCATTGTTGGTCACCAGTCTGTGCGTGTTCGGGATAATGGGGTTTCTGTCAGTGCCCTTGAACATCGGAACCGCTGTGTTGACCAGTATCGTGATTGGTATTGGCGTGGATTATAGCATCCATTTCATGAACCGCCTGCTGGAAGGACTCAATCAGGGACTGCCTTTTGAAGACGCACTGACGGCCACTGTCAAACAAAGTGGAAAAGCGATTTTGTTCAACGCGATCACTGTGGGGGTTGGCTTTATCGCATTACTGTTTTCGAGCTTCAATGTGATTGTGACCATGGGTTGGATGATCACCATCACCATGCTGGTCAGTGCCATGTGTACCATCATCCTGATTCCCGCCGGTATGCAACTGTTTCAGCCTCGTTTTATCCAGTCTGCTCATCGCGATTGACCCGGAAAATTTTTTTTCTGCGGGTTTTTCGCTTTCTTCCCCCTTTACTTGTTGTGCCTCGGGTTGCTAAAAGACATAGAAAGTCTGTTGTGTAATCTTGTTCCCTGAAAAAATGCGTCTTATGTCCGGTCAGCGGTATCCTTCATTGCTATCTGTTTTGTGTCTGTTTCTGGTGATCAGTCTCAGCGCCTGTGGCAAAGCGGCCTCATCCCTGAAATATACGCCTCCCAGTACAGCCGATGAAGACGGTGAAATTTTGTATTCCGCCGAAGAATTCAAAAAATATGGGGCGCTCCAGAGAGAATTCCGGGCAAAGCTGACAGAGGATGAGGATGACCAGGCGGAAGATATGCGCTTTGGTAAGGATGAAATGGATGAAGACGATGTGAAGCAGAAACTGGAAAAAGCTTCCGTTGCGGATGACCTCTCTTTGTTGTCCGATGAAGATGAAGAACTGGATCTGGATCTGGAAGTGGATCTGGGTGTCAGTCTGGATGATTATCTCACTCAGTCCATGCAGAGTCCTGAAACACGGGAGGACAAGACAGAAGAAGTGACAGATGTTCATGCACTCAGTTCAGCCTTCAAGGATGCCCCACCCCCTGAAAATACATTTCCGATTGAAACCACAGGCTACATTTCCAGTGAGATGGGTTATCGCATTGAAAAACAATCGACAGAAAATCCACGCTATCCGGGATTCGGCAAAGATCCGGGTCTGGTCAAATGGAGGCAAACCGTCGATTTGCGGATGCAGTATCAATATAAAAATGGCGGCAGATCGGTTGCGGAAGTCAGAGGTTTTGTGGACAACGCCTATGACCTGAAAGGAAAGGAAAATTTTGATCCGGATGTTCTGAAGGCCTATTCACAGGAACTGGATGTGAATGAGTTCTGGAAGGGCGGTTCCTTTTATGATTTCGCAGATTTGAGTATTGGACGCCAGATTGTGGTTTGGGGAACCGCTGACGCAACCGCTGTGACCGATATCATCAATCCCAGAGACTACCGTGAGTTTTTTCTGACACCTGTCACTGAAGCCCGGTTGCCGGTGACAATGGCCAAGATGGATCTCTATCCTTCAACAGATTCCAGTGTGACCCTGATCCTGATTGGCGAATTGCGATTTAATAAAATGGCACCTCCCGGGGCTGATTTCAGCGTGATTCCCCGTGAGTTGGTGGAAAGTGATCTGATCTATTTCAAGGGCGAGGAATTTCCAGATCAGAAATTTCAAAACTGGGAAATGGGTGGACGTTATAAGCAGGATATTCCGAATGGCTCAGTGTCGCTGGTTGCGGCTCAGGTGTATGACGATATGCCGCATCTGGAATATGACGGTGTGGTCAAAGATCCGCGGGGTGTTCAGAAACATTCGTTTGCCCTGCGTCATGAACGGGTGGAAATCGCGGGTTTTGCCGCCAGCTATGTGAGCGGGAGTTTTGTGTATAAACTGGAGTCCGCTTACACTCGTGGACAAAGAAAATTACTTAAACCTGATGTGATTCTGGAACGGATCGCACTCACCATTCCGGGCTATAATCCTGAGGTGAGTGTGAAAAAAGGAAACATCGGCACCAGTCTGGGATTTGATTATACCGGCTTTGCCAACACCCAGGTTTTGTTTGAAATGTCATCCCAGTATATCTGGAATTATGACAACACACTGGCATCTTCCCAGCGCGCGGATCAATTTATTCTCACGTTCAATCGTTCAGTAATGAGAGAAACCATGAATCTGGGCTATTTTCTGGTATTTTCAGGAGCAAATGGAAATTTCCACAGGGTTCAGGCCGCATATCGCCTGAAAGACAATCTGGAACTCAAAATCGGGGTAGCCATTTATGACATTGCCAAAGACCAGGGGGTTTTCTTCAATATCCGGGAACAGGACCGGGCCTTTGCGATACTGAAATATAGCTATTGATTTTATTCCCTTTCATCAGGTGGGAACGATGTCATTTTTTGAGCGTCAACCGGATGGCAGGCGTGGATTACATTCCCCGCAAACGCCAAACATCGTATTTTTGACAGGCACGTAGTTTCGTCCTGCCAGTGAAGTGAACAGCCCTGCATGGAAATGAATTTTGCGATGATGAATATACGAGAATTTTCTGGACTTTCGTCCATGTTCTCGTTAAGGCCAAATTAATCGTAAATTAAAGGATCAGGAGTATCTCATGGAGTATACGGTTACAAATCTGGATCAAAGCAGGGGGCTTTGGTTCAGACAATTCACATTTCCTGCGTTTCAACATTTGTTGTTTCAAAAAGATATTGAGACACCACAATCAAAAGTTGTTGCTGTTGGCGCTTATCTGGACGCAAAACCGGTTGGATTGGCGTTAGCCAGGATTCATGAGACGGATGCGCAGGCAGACTTTCTGTCCGTGTATGTAGAAAAATCGCACCGGGGACAGGGGCTTGCGCTCAAAATGGGCGCTACCCTGGAAAGCACCTTGAAAGCGCGAGGTTGCGCCTCAATCAGGGTGGAATTTGAAAACAACCGGCCCATGACAGCCTCGATTCTGGGTTTGCTTGACAAGGGCGGGTATTCGGAACCGGAAGCGTGTGCCATGATTGGACGCTGTCATGATGTCCGTCAGACCAATATTCCTTTTGTGAAAAAAAATCTGCTTCCTGCGGCTTACGAAATTCTGTTATGGAAAGAGGTGCCTGAATCTGAAAAAGAACGCATACGACACGAAAGTCAGGAAAACCCATGGTTCCCGGAAACACTCTCACCGTTCAATGAAATACACATTCAGGAACCTGATACCTGTCTGGGATTGAGAATCAGGGACTCCGGCGAAGTGATTGGATGGCACATCACACACAGAATATCAAACGACACCTTGCGCTATACGGCTACATTTGTCAGGGAGTCAGTCCAGCATTTCGGTTTGGGTGTTTCACTGATAGGTGAAGGAATCCGCCGGCATATCGCGCATCCGGATCAGGAATTAAAAAAAGTAACATTCATTACGCTCATGAGCATGCCCAAAGCTGTCGCGTTTTTTACCAGGCACATTCGTTCGCACATTGAAGAATTTAATGAATCCATGCAGTCAATTAAAAGGTTGGGAGATTGAATCGCTTGACAGGGATGTTCCGCAATAGGGATGAATATCACAGATTTTTTTCCAAAGTGGCCGGACTGGTCATGATCAGTCTCCTTCTGCCGTGGACAGTGCTTGCTCAGGAGGACCTGGTTGAAGGCGAGGATTTTGGCATCGTCAAGGCGATCCGCATTACGTTGACACGCAGGCATGATATTCTCGTTCAGGAAAATCAGATAGATATCATCCGGGGGCAACGTCAAACGGAAAGCGGTGTTTTTGATCCGATGATCAAGGCAACGGTCAGCAGAAATGTGGAAAACACACCGTTATTGCCGACAGAACGTGATTCAGAAGAGCAAAGTGAACAAATTTTTGTGTCGATTTATAATATATTCAATCCGGGCAACCCAACCCAGGCCAGAAAAATCAAACCATTCAGGAGCACCGAACGAAAAACTTATCAGTTGAGTATTGATAAGCAGTTACGCAACGGCATTGTTGTCACGCCCTACGCGGAGGTGACTCAGGTGATTCAGGGCACAGCCAATTCCAGAACACCGGCAACTCAATACAGCCAGGGATCCTACGGACTGTCATTTCAAATTCCTCTTTTGAGATTGGGGGACGATTTTACCACAGCCGGAGAGAGAATGGCCTATATGGAGGAACAAGCTTCTTATCTGGACCTGCAACATATCATCAATTCCTCCATACTGGAAACAGTCAGCACTTATTGGAATTATCATGCGGCACAAATGAACCTTGATATTTTGGAAGAATCAGAAAAACAGGCGGGAATTCTGCTGAATCAGATTCAGATTCTGGTCAAGGCTGGAGAACGACCCAAAACTGAAATCAAACAACTTCAGGCCAATCTGGCAGATAAAACCACAGCCAAAATTCTGGCTGAACAGGAGTTGACCAAGTCTAAACATGAGCTGGGAACCATCATGGGACTGCCCTTTACACAGGTCAATACCCTGCCGCCAGCGTCTGACGATTTTCCAGACACACCCCCCGATTATAATTTCAAACCAGAGGTCATGACCTACATTGAACAAGCTCTGAAAAACAGAAAAGACCTTCAGGCAATCAGGATACGCAAAAACGCGGCGCATCTGACTATGACGCTTGCCCGTAAAAGCACTCGTCCCCAGATTGATGCCACCATCAACGCCTATCGTATTGGAACAGCGGAAGATGATGACAGTCAAAATCCCGGTTCATTTCAGAAAAATCAGGCGGATACCAGTGTGCAGGGAACCCTGTCTTTTGCCTGGCCCTTTAAAAACAATGCGGCTCACGGTTTGATTCAGAGTGCTGAAGCGAGTTACCAACAGCATGCAATTCAGATCAGACACAGCAAACGTATCATTCGGGCCGGAGTCACATTGCGATTGACCAATCTGCAAAGTGCCCTGAACATGCTTCGTTATTCACAGAACGCGGTGGAACTCAACAGGGAAGCACTGGAGACAGAACGGCAGAAGCTCAAACTGGGGTTTTCCACCACGATTGATTTAATTCTGATGGAAAACCGTCTGACAGAAGCCCTGCTTCGAAATGTTTCCGCACGTTTGCAGTATGCACAGGCTCTGGCCTTGCTTCGCTATGAAACAAGCACACTGCTGGGCAATGATGAAGATGGAAAATTTGAAGTAACCTGGGAAAACCTGAGTCAGATCCTCTCACTGAATCCTGTCACTACGCCTGATGTTCCGTCGGGTGAAGAATCCTGTTGTGAGGACAGTGACGACGCCATTGATAACCCGTAATCACAAGATTTGTTATGCGCAAACATATTTTTAGAAAAGTATCTCTGGAACGGTTGTCATCGCCGGAACAATTGGACCAACTGATGCAGATCACCACTCCCAAAGGATGGTTTGCCTTGATCGCGATCAGCACCCTCATCGGTGCGTTGCTCATCTGGTCTGTCAGTGGAAGCATTCCCAGCAAGGTGCTGGGACAGGGGATTCTGTTCAAGCCCGGAGGTGTGTTTGATATCGTGGCTTTCAGCAGCGGACAGGTTTCAGATATTGCTGTGACCGTGGGAGAACATGTTGAAAAAGGACAAACCATTGCCCGGATTGCCCAACCTGAAATTGTTGAGCAGATCCGGATTGCTAAATCCAGACTGATAGAATGGGAACGGCAAAAAAACGATATCACCCAATTCAGTAGCAAGGATGTCAAACTCCAGACACGGGTCATGGATCAACAGCGCACGAATCTGGAAAATGAGATTGAAATCTCTCGCAAACACCTCAATTCTCTGGAAAAAAAAATCCAGAGCCTTGAAAGCCTGCTCAAACAGGGATTGATCACCAAACAGCAACTGGAAAATACACGGCAGGAATATTTTGTCACAGAGCAGGATATCAAACAGAAATCCAGCAGACTGAGCCAACTCGATGTTCAGAAACTCAACCTGGGACAGCAGAAACAACAGGAATTCAACTCGATCGAACAACGGATCAACGAAGAAACACGAAATATCAGGGTGCTGGAAGATCGTTTGATTTTGAACAGTCGGGTGGTGAGTCCCTATGGTGGACGTATTCTTGAAATCAGAGTGGATGAAGGAAGTATTGTCGGGATGGGGTCACCTGTTCTGAGCCTCGAACGATTAGGTCAGGAAGACACCTTGAACGCGGTCATCTTCGTTTCAGCTCTGGAAGGAAAAAAGGTAAGACTGGGGATGAATGTGGGGATTTCACCATCCACAGTGAAAAAAGAGGAATATGGATATATGAAAGGCAAAGTGACGTATGTTTCTGAATTTCCAACGACGTCTGAAGGGATGTTGCATGTATTAAAAAACAGAGATCTGGTTCAGCAACTTTCCAGTGGCGGGGCGCCAATTGAACTCAGGGTGGATCTGTTGCCTGATGAGAACACTATCAGCAGCTATCAATGGACTTCCTCCAAAGGTCCGCCAACCAAAATTTTTAGTGGAACTCTGTGTACTGCGGGAATCACGGTGACAGAACAGCGTCCCATCAGTCTGGTCATGCCATTCCTGAGAAATTTTCTTGGATTGTAAAAATCTGGTAATTCCTAAAGAGATACAATGTCCTGGTCCTATCAACTGTTTACAAAACTGAGAGAAAAATCACCTGATTCCAGGCTGGTAAAATCTCTCGAAAAAATATTTCCACTGCAACGAGTGAAAACTCCGACCGTTTTACAAATGGAGGCTGTGGAGTGTGGGGCCGCCGCATTGGCGATTGTACTGGGCTATCATGGCAGAATCATGCCCTTGGAAGAATTGCGTATTGCCTGTGGCGTTTCACGGGATGGAATTCGTGCGGACAACATTCTGAAAGCCGCCAGAAAATTTGGCATGATCGCCAAAGGCTACAAACAGGAACCTGAGGATCTTCGCAAGTTTTCGTTGCCAATGATCATTTTTTGGAATTTCAATCACTTTGTGGTGCTGGAAGGGTTTGGCGCAGACCGGTTTTATATCAACGATCCTGCCAGTGGCCCCAGAGTGGTGACTACCAAAGAATTTGATGAATCCTTCACCGGTGTCATCCTGGTCTTTGAAAAAGGTCCGGAATTCACGCCAGCCGGAGACAAACCCAATCTGCTTCAATCACTGCGGAAACGACTGATCGGTTCAGAATCCGCTTTGACCTATGTGGTCTGGGCCGGCTTGGCGTTGGTTATTCCCGGTTTGGTTGTTCCTACATTCACCAAGGTGTTTGTCGATGAAATCCTGATCGGAGGCATGGATGACTGGCTGAAACCCTTGTTACTGGGAATGTTGATCACAGCGCTTTTTCGGGGAGGACTGCTTTGGTTACAGAAATATTTTTTACTGCGCTTTGAAATGAAGTTGTCCCTGAGTTCTTCCAGCCAATTTTTCTGGCATGTACTCCGATTGCCCATTGAGTTTTTTCAGCAACGTTTTGCTGGTGAAGTAGGGTCCCGTATCGCAATCAACGACAAGGTCGCCAATCTCCTTTCAGGTCAACTCGCATCCAACATTCTGGATGTGGTGATGATCGCGTTCTTTTTAATCCTGATGATTCAGTATGATGTCGGGCTTACTTTCATTGGAATCGGTATTGCGTTGATCAATATTCTGTTTTTAAGATTTGTCGCGCGCAAACGGATAGATTCCAGCCGTAAATTATTGCAGGATCGTGGGAAAATGATTGGATTTTCGATGGCGGGATTGGGCAATATTGAAACCATCAAAGCCACAGGCGGCGAGTCGGATTTTTTTGCGCAGTGGTCAGGATATCACACCAAGGTCATCAATGGTGAACAGAAACTGGGGGTGTCCTCCGAATATCTTGGCGCAGTGCCACCATTGCTCACCACATTGAACAATATCGCGATTTTATCTTTTGGTGGTTTGAGAGTGATGAATGGGGAATTGAGTATAGGGATGCTGGTTGCGTTTCAGAGTTTGATGGCCAGTTTTATCGGGCCGGTCAATAATCTGGTCAGCTTTGGGGGGTTGTTACAGGAACTGGAAGGAGACATGAACAGGCTGGATGATGTGTGGCGTTACCAGAAAGATCCTCAATTTCATCATATCGAAGTGAATGAACCAGATTCTGAACAAAAACTCCGTGATGATGAGAGTCAGACCAAACTCACCGGACACATTGAATTACGGAATGTTACCTTTGGGTACAGCAAAATGGGCGAGGCACTGATCAAGGATTTCAACCTCACATTGGAACCCGGAAATCGAGTGGCGCTGGTGGGACCTTCCGGATGTGGAAAGTCAACAGTGGCAAGATTGGTGGCAGGTTTATTCAATCCGTGGAATGGTGAAATATTGTTTGATGGCAAATCCCGTTATGACATTCCCAGAGCTGTGATCAACAATTCATTGTCCATGGTGGATCAGGATATTTTCATGTTTGAAGGAACAATTTATGAAAATCTCACCATGTGGGACCGCACCATTCCTGAATCCCGGGTTCATCGGGCCGCCCGGGATGTCGGCATGCACGAATTCATTTCAACCCGCCCCAATGGCTATGAAAGCATGATTGAAGGCATGGGACACAATTTCAGTGGTGGCCAACGTCAACTCCTGGAAATCGCCAGAGCCCTGATCATTGATCCCACCATCCTGATTCTGGATGAAGCAACCAGCGCCCTTGATCCCAAAACCGAAAAATTTGTGGATGACAACCTGCGACGTCGCGGATGCACCTGTCTGATTGTGGCACACCGCCTGAGTACGATCCGTGATTGTGATGAAATTCTGGTGATGCAAGGCGGGAAAGTGATGCAACGCGGCACTCATGAAGAAATGAGCCAGGAAGATGGTCCCTATTCCAGGTTGATCAAGGCGGAGTGATGGTGGGGATAAACTTATTGCGGTGGTTTGTGGCAGTCAGCCTCAGAGCAACAAATTTATGTAGTCCCCAGTTATTTAATGCCAAACAATTCAGGCATTTTGAATTTGATTTTCCTAAGAACTTTTCCATAGGTTTCTTTTGTGAAATCAATGTTCCTTTTGGTAAAACTCACACTATTTTTCATGACATAATTGTCACAGTTTAAACACAGTGTATCGCAGTTAGACCGATCATTATGAATGAACAAATTTCTTGAATTTTGAAATTTTTCATTATTCCAAATTTCTAGCAGGCTTGAATCATTCACGTTACCAAAGGTGTTTTCCGGTTTCATTATTTTGCAACATGGAGTTACTGTTCCATTCGCATATATTGTCATCCACTCCCAAAGCATGGGACATCGAGTATCTTCAAGAACAAAGTTCTGACCTTCAACAAAATAGGGATCAAGAAATTTTTTATTTTTTGGTAACCACTCATCTTTTAGTTCGTTTATTCTACTTTTCGAGTAGGGACCATCCAGAACATCTTGTGCTAATCCCATTGGAATGAAAATGATTTGAACTCCAAGTTCTTTTGCTTTTAGTTTTGCGTCATTCATTTCATGTTCGTTGTATTTATTCACAATAAATTGCCAGATTAATTGAGGCTTTTTTTTGTTCAATTTCTGTTTAAGTTCATTTAATTCAACTATATTACTGAATACCTTTGAGATGTCCCCTCTTACTCTATATTTTTGGTAAGATTCCTGCGTATTTCCATCTAATGAAATGATGATACTATCAACCTCGCTTTCGACAATATTTTGCATTAATTTTTTATCGAGATTAAAATTTGAACTCACTTGAATATGGTGATTTTTCTCTTTGGCATACTGAATCATTTGAAATATTTCTTTGTGTAAAAATGATTCACCATAACCAAATAAATCAATTTTTGATCTTTCCGGAATTTGATCAATTATGCCTTTAAATGTGGACACAGACATAAGATTTTTTTGAATATCCTTTGTCATATCAACACAAATAGGACAACGTAAATTACATACAGATATGGGCTCAATTTTATAATTCAATGGTAATTTATTAACGACTTTTTTGGGGTATACGTAATTGATATAGTTTATAAACTGTTTCTTTAAAATTTCTTTCATCTTACTCTCCATAATAGACATCACCCATCAATCACGGATAACTTGATTAAATCAAATTGTCCTGTTTTTGATACAGATTTTGAACATTTATCTAATGACATAGAGATAAAAATTTATCCTCGCAACATATGTCGAGGATTAAATTCTTCAGGACCACTAAAAATGTTCGTTTTTGGATATTAAAAAGCCTGAAACAAATTTCAAACTTTTGCAAGTTGAGTAAGAGTGGTAGGATAAACTATTCTATATCACATCTGATATTAAACACTAAAATAAATAATGAGAATCACAGGGAAAAATAATTTACCAGATGTTCTATGGCCGCTCTACCCATTGCCAATACAGCTTCCTGAGCATTACCGCCAATATGTGGGGCGACCATTAAATTCGGTAACGCCAGAAATTCCAGATCGGTAGGAGGTTCCTGCTCAAAAACATCCAGAGCGGCTCCCGCAATCACTTTTTCTGTTAATGCATGTTTGAGAGATTCCTGACTGACAACAGGACCTCGACTCAGATTGATCAAGAATGCTGATGATTTCATTGTTTTAAGAGTGGTGTCGTTCATCATGTAGTGTGTTTGTTCTGTCAACGGAACATGCAATGTCAGCACATCAACCTGCGGAAGCAGTTCTTCAAAAGATACTTGTCGTGCACCATACTCTCTGGCCAGTTCACTTTTATCAAGAATATCGCAAATTAAAACATCACAGGCAAATGGTTGTAAAAGTTTTAAAACCTCAGAACCTGTATTTCCGCATCCCACAATACCCACGCATTTTCCGGTGAGTTGCATACCGCCATGTTTATTCCAGACTCCCTGCTTGAGCTGAAAACCACTGAAAAACAGATTTCTGCATAACCCCAACATGAATCCCAGGGATTCTTCAGCCACAGATCGTTTGTTGGTTCCAGGCGTCCAACCAACCACTTTCCCCAGCAGTTTGGCCGCATCCACATCCAGATTGTCAAGACCAACACCATATTTGGTGATGATCTTCAAATTTGGCAATTGCCGTAGCACATTGGCATCCATTTTTTCTGTGCCCAAGACCACACCATCCGCGTCTTTCAAATACGCGATTAATTTTTCAGGAGGAAATGAATCACCGGTTTCATTGAAAACAGTATTCGGGAAATGCTGTAATATTTCCTGACGAAGTTGCGGATTTTCTGAAAAAGAACGAGAAGTGGCCTTGATCAATGGGTTCGATATCATAGCAATGTGGATATAAAGTTGGTTGTTAAGAATTCAGGACGAATGAGAACTTAAGAAGTTTATTCAAGTTGCCGTGAAATTTTGGGTATCATGTAAGGCTAGACTCACATGAAATTTCGCTCCAATTCCAGAAAGTCCCCTGCTGTAAATTTTCTGGTGATAGCATCCGGTTCAAACCGTAGCGCATTGTCATTCCTTGCTTGACACAGACTCCATCGGTACACTCCTGGATCCCCGTTTTCATAGGGATGACATCGTGGTGAGCCACAGGATTTCTTCACTAAATTACTTACAGCAGGGACAATTAGGGGCCTTACTTGTGTGGTGCTTTAGCATGACAATACCGCAATAAGTTACCCATTCCAAATTGCGTCCTATTCGTCTCAAGTTACATGGAACCAGTGACATTCTTTTTCCAAAAAGCATTCCAGCCGGATAATTTGACTTTCAGTTCTTGATTTCTTAACCGACTTGTTTCATAGCGTGGCATCTTAAAAATTTTTTCTTTGGTGACAGGCTCACACCAGGTCATTACCGCTGTTTTAAATCCATGCCTGGGAATCATTTCAAATTCTCGTTCTCCAGCCTCTCCATAAGGATAGGCAAAATGACAAACCTTTTTCCCTATCTTTTCTTCCAGAAGTTTTTTTCCATTCACTACTTCTTCCGTGATCTCTTCTTCTGATAAATACTTGAGATTCGGGTGAGTATGAGTGTGACCACCAATCGTGATCAACGGTTCTTTGGATAGTTCGATGATTTCTTCCCAGGAAAGACACAACTCTGTGTATTGTCGAGGATGTACAACCCCCAATTTGTCCATTAATTTGTATCTGGATGCATTGGAGGCATATAGAAATTGCGGATTAATTTCACGGAAGGCCGCCAATTTTTCTTTCTGGGATCGTATTTCCCAGTGAAATATCTGCGCATTCCATTCATATTCCAATACAGAACGATTCTGCAGAAGTTCCCACAATTCAAACCACCACATCCAGCAATCTCCCTCTGGGAAACGCGTTGCTATATAAATGGTTGCTGGCACTTTGTATTTTTGGAGGATAGGCAGGGCATACAGTAAATTATCCCGGTAGCCGTCATCAAACGTGATCACAATAGAAAAAGGTGCTTCTGGATTTTCCATGTGAGCGGGAACCGCGTTCATGCTAATCACAGGATAGTGATTGGTAATAAACTGAATCTGTTCCTCAAACAATTGGGTTGAAACAGCTAAATCTCGATTGGGATCATTCAAAGGATCCATCTGTTCAAGAGGTAAAACCCGATGATACATTAAAATGGCCAATTTACCCCGCCAAGGACGTACCAGACGCTGTGTCAATGGCCAACTTCCTATTTCATAAAAAGACTTTTTAATAAATATTTTCATGTGAGGTGTTAATGAAGTTATCATAACCTGCTTTGATTCAAATGGTGAAAATACCGATCTCAGTCAGAAATAATGAGAAGTTACAAAAATTTACAAAATATTGAACTATCAGCTATTACAAATGCAATTTCGATTTTAATTTTCTCAAAAATTGAAAGGCCGAAGGATAACGTTTTAAGGAGTTTTTAAACTGTCTGAGTCGCAATAATCCCCGCCCTTTCATCGTTACTGGCTGTGTCCAGCGATATAAAACCATTTCTTGCTTGCACCAATCTTTTTTGTAGTGTTCAGCACCGATTGTGAAATCAAAAACTCGAATGCCTTGTAAACAAGCCCATTCGATCAAATACTCCACCAATAATCGTCCTGCTGAATATTTGTTCCATTCACCACCTTCGTAGGTTGGCATTAACAAATAAAACCGATCCTGAAATAGAATGCCCCAATGAGTCGCAATGATCTGATCTCCACAAAAAAGGGCGGAGACATGGATGAATCCAATCGGTACCAATTTTTGTGCTGTTTGGACGTAAAAATCACTGTAATGCGAATTGGTGAACATATTATGTACTTCAGTTTCTTGATAACGTCGTTGCTTTTGCTGAATCATGAGCTGGGTAATTCGCATTGTTTCTTCAGGCGAGGATGCAATAACAAATTTAAGATCTCCTAATTCCTGCAGTCGTTTACGTTGTCGTCTAGAATCAGCACGCATGCTGGTTTTGATTTGTTGATGATAGAAAGTGATCCACTCAGATTCGAGCGGTGCCGCATAACTGATATGTTCAGGTTTGCCACCGGTTTGCAGGACTGGATTGATTTGATCGCCGATAAAATGAGGGATTTTATCCCAATCGATCAGGTCATAATCAGGTAGCTGGTCAGTTATTTGCGACCATAACGCTGTAAAATCCAATGGAATAGATTCAAGTTCCTTGAAGTTAAGTATCAAGCTGTGATAATCGGTAACATCCCCACCTAGTCCTTTCAGAATACGACTGCCATACAATGTCTGAATGCCCAAAGGAATTAGCATGATTGGAATTTTTTGGGATGTTCTCACAATAATCGGACAGAGTGTCCATGTTTCATGGAGTCCAATCCATTGATACCACTGTGACAGCCAGTCATAACACTGAAAAGCATGGAGCATTCCGTCCTGTTCCATGGAACGCCAAGCGGATTCAATTTCTTCAAGTGATGAATAAACCGTGATTTCAAAATTCATAAAACACTAAAGGGCGAATGATTTTTTTTCAGATAGGCAACCAGATGTTCAGGATTCATTTCCTGATGAATGGGGAAACAAACCAGTCGTTCCCAATACCGCATTGCCTGACTATCAGCTCTCACAATTTCTGGAGGTAATGAGGGCCATGAATGAACGTCTATGCCATGTTGAAACCCCCATTCAAACCAGCGGATGCTTTCTTGTTGAGTTTGCGTATAGGCTGCAAAAATCATCGGCACCGTCTCATGAAATAACTTCGGGAACAACGGCTTCAAGCCCTGTTGTGATGTCCATGCTTCCCAAATATGATAAATCTGTTGCCGAATTTTAAGAACCCCAGCTAAATCTTGCTTGTTCATATATTGATGAACTTTTTCATTCATGGCCCAGTCGGAAACTTCCGATTCTAAAAAAACTCCTTGTTTTTCATAAGGAGGACGGATCTTTTTGCGTATATCCAGGGCGGGATAATGCTGGATTAAAGTTTTTAATCTGGATTTAATTTGTTGTTTGAAAAAATTTACAGGGAGGGCTGGAAACTCGGGAAGTGTGGAGGGATAGTTGTTGAGAAACAAGTAAGCTCCATGTGGAATTGAAAACGTTTTTCTGGGAGATGTGATTCCGATATCCCCATATGTTCCCAGAAATTTTCCTTGCCAGAGACTGCCATGACCATGAGCGTTATCTTCAATCAAAAACAACCGATGCTTTCTGGCAAAATCCTGAAATCGCCCCACATCTTGAGGTTGCCCAAAATAATGGACCATGAAAATCGCTTTGGTTTGCTCATTGACGACTGATTCCAGTTTTTCCCATTGAGGAGAAAAATATGGTTCTACTTCGTAATAAACAGGCTGGATTCCCAGTTGCTGTAATGGATGCAAAACAACATCGCAAATCATTTGAGGAATTAGGATTTTATCACCTCTGCCCAGGTTGAGCGCCATAAGTCCATATTTGAGCGCCGTTCTGGCAAATGCGAATTTGCCCACACCCTCAAAAAAAGCAACTTCTGTTGTCGGTAGTAATTTGAAGGAATAGAGAGGGGGGATGCGTTGATACATAATGTGCAATGAAGTTGGTTCAACTAACTAATTTTCTTTTCAGGCGTTCCATAAACCAGCGTGGATCATAAATCGCGCTTTTCATGGCATTGCTGATAAATGCGCTATATGTTTTATCCTGTAAGGCATGATAAGCATCCATCCAAGCTAACTGTGCTTCAAAATGATGCCATAATTTCGGAGTGTTTTTTTCAAAAGATTGTACTTCAAATGTATGGTATCGCATCAAATGGCGCAGGTTTTTGATATAACGGGGCCAGTCTCCAATCATGTTTTCACCATTAACGGTATACTCACCCAACGCTTCCGGGATGAAATGGAATTTGGCACCGGCATTGGCAATACGCAACCAGAGATCATAATCTTCAACAATCGCAAAATCTGGGGACTCATTAAAATATAATTGTTTTTGCTCAATAAATGAACGTCGGAGTACAGTGGCTGATGGCGACAAACAATTCCCGTCTAACAGCATACTTCGATACATGTCATCCATATCTCGTCCCTGACCATGAGTGAGTACAGTGTTTTTGCCATTGGATTGATTTTTCATTAATTCATAATGACAAAATACGTCCACTTCAGGGTATTTCTGAATTACTTCATGAATACGCTGTAACTTGTTTAATTCCCAACCATCATCTGAATCCAGCAAAGCGATCCACAGTGCTCTGGCTTGTTTCATCCCTTGATTTCTTGGATTAGCTGGACTTCCACTTCCTTTTTGAAAAACATAGCGAATTCTGGAATCATCATAGCCTCGGATTACTTTGGCAGTCCCATCAGTTGAACCATTATCAATGATGATGATTTCAAAATCTGAAAAAGTTTGTTGTAAAACACCCTCTAAAGCTTTAGGTAATATTTTTTCACGATTGTAGGATGGAATGACCACGGAAAAAAAAGGATTTTTACTATTCATGTTGGTCCTTATGTCCAGATATGCCAAGGTGCTGTTCCTGAATCCCATAATTCATTGAGATATTTCATATCCCTAAGAGTATCCATACACTGCCAAAATCCTTTATGATGAAAAGCCATCAGTTCTTCTTCAAGAGTCAATCTTTCCATGGGTTCTTTTTCCAGAATGGTGTTATCGCCATCAATCAACTCCAGAAACGCAGGTTCCATCACCATGAATCCACCATTAATCCAGCTTTGCTTAAACTGAGGTTTTTCTTTAAATTCCCTGACGATTCCATCTTGAATTTCAAGCTCTCCATATCTTGCTTTGGGATGAACGGCTGTCATGGTCGCGATTTTTCCATGACTTTGATGAAACGCTAACAGTTGTTTCAAATCAACATCCGCTACACCGTCGCCATAAGTCAGCATGAAAGTCTCATTCCCCAGATATTCCTTTAGACGTTTTAATCTTCCTCCCGTCATGGAATCCATTCCCGTATCCACCAGGGTCACTCTCCAATCACACGGATGGACATCATGATATTGAATCTGACCTTTGCCCAATTCAATAGTAAAACTTGAGTTCAGCGCATAATAATTCAGAAAAAACTCTTTTATTGTCTGACCTTTGTAACCTAAGGCCACTATGAAATCTTTAAATCCATAATGCGCATAGATATTCATGATATGCCACAGAATCGGGTGACCGCCGATTTCAACCATCGGTTTGGGTTTAATATCCGTGTATTCCGATAAACGTGTGCCAAAACCGCCTGCCAAAATAACTACTTTCATAATGTTTTATGCCTCACTAAATAATCCATAACATCCAAAATACCTTGTTCTAAGGTTTTTTGTGGAGAAAAACCAAGAGCCTTGAGTTTTTGAACCTGATACTCAAATTTCGGAATTGAATCATGATGATGATCCGATTGGGATTGAACGCCTCCAGGGAGTAATACAGGAATCTGTCTTCCAAATTTCTGCTGAAAACAATTTGCTACCCGGTGGGCCAATTGTAATATGGTAAGGGTTTGCCCACTACCCAGATTATATGTGTGGGTATGAGAATAAGATTTTTCTACTGCCAATAACATTGAAATTCCACGACAAATGTCATCGATGTGAATAAAATCCCGCTGAGGTGTTCCATCAGATAAAAGCTGAATGGCGCCGTCCTTGATCGCCAGTTCACACATATTGTTGATCGCCAACCACCAGCAATCATTCTCCATGAACACTGGTGCGCCAAAGCCATTGGACACCCGCACATTGACGCAATGAACAGGCTTCCGATTGTTAAATAAATAACAAATCTCTTCACACATGATGTGTGTCAAAGCATAGTTGTTTTGAGGTGACAACGGAAATGTTTCATCAATACAGACTGGAGGTAATATTCCGTAAACTTGCTGAGTAGATAAATAAATAAACTGCTTTAAGTTGTTTTTATTCAACCATGACAACGCACGCCACATCGACGTCACATTGACATCAATCACTTCACCAATATTTCCTTCCGACTGTTTGTGATTCAGTGATATCAGATACACAGCGGCATCAATGGATTCTTCCTGCAAGGTATCCCAGGTTGATTCGTGGCGGACATCACCTTCAATAATTCGGGTCATGCGTTGAGTCCATGCCTCCGCATTTTTTGGGATTGTACGCATTAAGGCAATTACTTCATGCCCTTGGCTGATTAACAGATCAGAAAGTTTTGCACCAAGATAACCTGCCGCGCCAATAACCAGAATTCTCACGTCAAGCTCCTTAAATCACCATGCATAGGGAAAAAAGTGGATATCCTGACGATCAGCCTCGACAGGATCATGTGGAAGATTAGCAATGTTCAGCAGGAGATTTTCTTCTGGCCCAACCCCCTGAAACCCCATCCATATCATTGGTGGAACAGTCAATCGATGATAATTGGAGCGAGATAAATGGATAGAAAAAAATGATCTCGTTGAAGGTGAATCTGGCCTGTCATCATATAACACGAACTTAATTGCACCTACGGGAACCACAAGATTGAGTGTCATTTGATGATGGCGTTTCCATGCCTTAATTTCTCCTGATTTAACCAGCGAAAAATAAGCTTCTCCAAAACCGTCAAAGCCAGGATCTTCTTTTTTCATGGCATGCAAAATATTTCCAGCAGCCAATGGAATAATTTTTAAAGGCGTCACTTTTATGCCTGCGATCATATTGCCCATGAAATCCCTCTGGAATGCGCCAAAGCAATATATTGGCTTATCTGTGCCATAGTAAAGGGGAGCATATTTTGTGTGGGATGTTCATAATATTGTCGATACCATTCCACCGTCAACTTTGCCGTTTCATCAAATTTCAAAGTGGGTTGCCAGTCCAAATAATGAAGCGCCTTATCACAACATAATTTTAGCAAACCAGCTTCATAAATGGGTTTTGTTTCATTGGAGACATCTGTCCAATGAACATTACTCCAGTGTTTTTGCATTTCTTCAATTAACTCTTTAACGGTATGATTCTGATTTGCGTGTGGTCCCAAATTAAAGGCTTCTCCATTCAAGTCAGGGTTTTCAAACAATTTCTCACCAAGAACCAGATAACCGCTCAAAGGTTCCAAAACATGCTGCCAGGGCCGGGTGGCTTGAGGTTTACGAATCGACACATTCTCTCCACAAGCCCAAGCCACCATGCTATCCGGCACTACTCTATCCAAAGCCCAATCGCCGCCACCAATCACATTTCCAGCTCTTCCGACAACTATTTTAACGCAACTATCCTTTTGCGCAAAATATGATTTTGCATATGTCCTAATCACTAGTTCCGCACCACCTTTAGAGGCGCTATAAGGGTCTTTTCCACCAACCGGATCAGTTTCACGATAACCCCAAGTCCATTCCACATTGTCATAACATTTATCACTGGTTATCATTACCGCATAACACAACGAATTCAATTTTCTTAGTCCTTCCAGAATGTGCGCTGTTCCCATCATATTCGTATGGAGAGTCAGTAGCGGTTCTTGATAAGACAGCCTTACCAGAGGTTGCGCGGCTAAATGAAATACGAAATCAGGTTTAATTTCCAGAATGGCATTTTCAACTTGTACCGCATCACAGATATCAACCTGCAAATATTGAATATGATCTCTTAAATGAGCGACCTCAAAATGAGAGGGATTCGTGGGTATTCCATTGGATAATCCATAGACATGAGCGCCCATGTGCAGCAGCCATGCGGTCAGCCATGAACCTTTAAAACCCGTGTTCCCGGTGACCAGTACTTTTTTTCCGTGATACGTTGATTTGAATGAAGAAATACTCATGCCTATCCGTTAATCATTGATTATGTTGGTGAATATATTATTCAATCCAATTTTAACACTCCACAATTTCATCCTTGATAGAATGATGAACCAGTGCATCGTGAATCTTCAAAGCGAATGCTTTCAAATTGGATTGGTTTAATTACTATTTAAGTTTGCCCGCAGTTCACGTCAGAAAAAATTCAGTTCACAACCATAAACTTTGACATTAAACCCTCCCGATATATTAAGGTAAAAACTCCCCGTTGCATCCATTATTGTTTGAACCGGATAAGAGAAAGATCCCGTCGAATTCAAGATCACTATCTGATTTGTTAATGATGAATTAGGACCAATATTGATTGTGTTGGAAACTGTGCCAGAAAAATTCAGAAATAACTTCTCAGCTAAAGCTTTACCACCAAACGCAACCGGCATTTCAGTAATCACTTGACTGGTTGCCGATGAGCCTGCATTGGAAATCCCGTAACCTGGGCCTGCACCATCAATATTGATTGGAATTTTCCAGTAAAGATTTCCTTGTTGATAGAAATAAATGAAATTGCTTGCATTATCGTTTCGTACGGCACTCACTAATTTCTTGTAGATAGATCCACTTGGCAAAGTAGGAGATGTTGCGGACGTTGATAATAAACCTGATACTGTTGTGCCATCCGATATAGTCCAAACATAATACCAAGTATTAGGGGCTTCCGATCCGCTGTCCAACCCACCAGAACCACTGACGGTGATATCGACTATTGTTGAGACTGACGATGCAATATGCACAATATTGGCAGATCCATACAGTGTGAGGTAATCCGCATTAATAGAAATCTGAAATGTTGGATTGGTTGAATGAGGTTGTATGAATATTTTATCGTTGCGCCCAGAAGGAAAATAGCTAGCATTTAATGTCCCCGTAACACGGGCGTTTCCAGACACATCAAGTGTGTGTTCAGGCGTGGCGTTGTTGATACCGACTTTTCCAGATTTGACTTGGATGAGCGACAGTAGGTCATTCATTACAGCATAAATGTTGTTGAATTGGGAATTCATGTTGGATGCGCTGATAACCGTTCCAGATGTGAAATCAGAGCGACTGATGTTGTTTGGTGTGTTGGCATAACCCAAAACAGCTAACATGACAGATGACACCAATACACCGATGATGGTGGATGGCCAGTGAAACCATTTTCTGGTTCGTCCTTCAAGAACGATCTGCTGTACCTGTAAGTCAAGTTTTTCCAGTTTTGTTTGCAATTCCTGTTCTGTTTTTTTCATAACGCACCTTTTGATATGATACGGTTCAGTTATTCTGACTGTGGGTGATCAGTCACAAAAAATAATTTCAGGGGCCTCTCAAAAAGGACCGTGTTGATCAGTAAGTTGCAGATTTCGCCTCCTCCGAGGTGAAATCTACTGATCTATTCATGAGAAAAACCAGACAAAACGCAATGCATTAAATGGAACCATCACCCCGACTCATCGCACTATTCCTGAGCAGTGCGGCATATTCTGAGGCCATTCGTTCTGCTGTGAATAATTTTTGGTATCTTTCAAATCCCTTTTGCCCTTGTTCTCGGCGTAAATCCGGATTTTTGAGCAAGCGAATCATGGCTTGGGCAAATCCATTCACATCATTGTGCTGCACACAATATCCCCCGTCATCATTGGCGACAACTTCAGGAATTCCTCCAATATTGGTGGCAACCACTGGGACTTTGCACGACATGGCCTCCACACTCGTTAGCCCAAAAGATTCAAATGACTGGGAGGGAACAGTCAATATATCCGCATCCTTTAGCAGGGGGTGGATCTCCTTACGAAATCCCATTAAAAAAACAGACTGGTTCAGGCAATATTGAGTCACAAGGGATTTGACTCTGGAAATTTCAGCGGGAAACCCATCACCACATATCACTAAACGGGCAGATGGAACTTGCTGAATAACTTGCTGAAAAGCTTGCAACAAAAAATCATGTCCTTTGCGGGGTTCATAGGTGCTCAACATGAGACAGATCAATTCGTTTTCAGACAGTTTCAGTTCGTGTCTTAATGACAAAGAATTTGCTGTAGAAGTGGGGGACTCAATTCCATTATAAATATAAGTTACCTTGGGATTATCCTTTATCGCAGGACGAATCTGGATGGACTCGGCACAGACACGGGATACTGAAATTATGGCCGCAGAATAGTTTAAAACTAACCGATCAATCTCATTTTCCAGGGCTGTATTCCACCAGGAAGAGGGCGTGGCCATATTATGGAAATTATGGATTGAGTATTTTTTCCCGGAGATCCCCCACGCAATACTGGCAGCACGGCATGAATCTGAGGACGGATATCCTCCATTTATAACAATCAGGCCGTCAGCATTTTCTGTCAGGAACAGTTTTTTGAGAGAAACTATGTAATATTCAAAAAAAGAATATTTCAAAAAAGGATTCAAAGGTTTACACATCTTTTTTAACAAAGGACGCATATTCACCTTCAGAGAAAATTCTGAATACAATCGAATATTATGTCCGACAATTCGACAGGGACGTTTTACTCTTTGCCTGATGATTGACAATCCAGGATGGCTCTGATTGGCCACCACAACAAATTCATCTTCTGGATAAGGCCAACTATTTATCAGGGTAATGATAAACGTGTCGAGACCTCCACACCAGAAGTTTTCAGTAAACAACAAAATTTTCATAATTAAACAGCGTTAGCAGGACTTTTGGCACAATAACGTGAATCCTGCGGCAAAATGATCCGGAGTTTTAGCCGCAAGATATTTTTGAAGATGGGTTAATCCTGGTATTCTTCCTGTTTTAGGAAGGTAGAGGGTAAAAAAATCAGAGTAGTTTTCAAGAATTTTGAAACCCCGTTCCTCAAGCTTATTGACCAATGAAGCCAACCTGAAGAAACGAATGTGGGGAAAATCCCAATCTGTTGCGTCAGGGAAATACTTTTGAGTATCCAGATCATTGGTAAACAGAAATTTCAACCGATAAACCCAGGGAAAGTGATTGGGAATATGAAGTAATAACAGTCCATTTATCTTCAACACTCGATGAATTTCATTCAAAACAAACAACGGGTCCAACAAATGCTCCAGCACATCTTTACATAAAACAAAATCAATACTGTTATCATGGAGAGGTACATTCTGGGAGCAAAAATCACCTAACTGAATGACCTGATCATAACCTGATTTTATGGCTTGTTCCAAAGCATAGGTACTTGCATCAATGCCTGTGAGTGAACAGGATGTGTGTTCCTTAAAATAACTGCCAAAGACGCCATTGCCACAACCATAATCCAAAACATGGTTCAGATGGGAATCATATTTGGATATGATTTCATCAAAGACTGGCTTCATATAATTTTCATTGATACGATCCAGATCTTTATTGGAAAAGTATTTAAATTCTGGATTGTCAGCCATTAGTCACTCCTGCATCGGACACTGTGGAAGCATTATTCAAATCCTTACGAAAACCAACCAGACGTGCGGGATTGCCTATGTAAATTCCCCCAGGACGGGTATTTCCTGAAACCACCGCTCCTGCGCCAACAAAAACATTTTTTTCCAATACCGTACCGGGTAATATGATTGAACCCGCTGAAAGATGGCATCCATCTTTAATAATGACAGGCTGAACCACATCACGCTCCCAAATTTCACCTTCATGTGAAATGTTAATAATCTGGACATTCATGGCGATCCGAACGAAGTCACCAATCTGGATTATTCCATTACCACAAAAATAGACATTGCGATTGATAAGGCTATATTCCCCAAGGATCAAGTTGGATGCATATTCCACAAAAAACCCCTGACGGATAAAAGTTTTTCGGATACTTTTTATTTTTGCTCCTGCCAACCACAAGAAAAATGGGCGTATTTTGGCAAAACATAGAAAGTCAGGAAGCAGATTGGAAATCATTAACAGGAGCACTGTACGTCCTCTGGCAAACATATCCGCCCTGCATAGCAATAGAAACTCGTACAGAAACAGAATCCCCGGTATTTTTTTGAGCCATTTTTTTAGAAATAATAGTAACTTCATCTGCCTGCTCTAGCTGATTTTAACGGCGATTGCTGCCGCATATTCTTCTGTATGGGTAATAGAAATCAAAAATCCCGGAAAAAAAGGTTTTCCATCCGGTGAGTTCATAATGGAGATTTGAGAAAAAGGCATCCCACGATAAGAATTATCTGCTTTGAGGATAGCTTCTTTTGAAGCGAATTTACCAGCAAAGCTCTGCACAGGATGTTTTTGGAGAATACAATAAGAAATCTCTTGAGAGGAAAAATTCAGTTGATAAAAAGATTCCGTTCTAAAATCCACTGCGTTAGGGAAATTATGAATCATCTCAAGATCCATCCCAATGGAGAGAGTCCCCATTTGGAGAGAATATTGCTCCCAGATAGTGTCCAGCGCTGCTGAGTCTGAAACAGGTTTTATTATTTTTTGGGGAAATGCCTGCCTCACAGAGGCATGATTAGGACTGTTATTCGAACTGAAGGAATCAAGTTTTAACGCAGTCAACAGTTCCTGAACAGTTTTTATCTGATCAAATGACGGGATACTAAAACCTGCTTTAGCCAGGGACGCATACATCCGATGAATCATGATGGAACCAATTGTACGCTTGTCAATCACAGTATCCGTTGTAATAGCTCCGGCCTCCAATTTTCTGAATGGCGCAATAATTTCTTTGATCGTTTGAAAATCCGTTATCATATTGTTTCACTGTTATAAATTACTTCCGTTCAGGCAGACCCAGCAAATAAATTTTTCTTTTCCTTGGTGATCAAAAAGTTTGATCATGCCAGGACCATCCATAGCTGCGTCTTCTTCAAGACCTTTCATACAGCGACAACACTGAATCTGATGAAGCGGAATGGGGGGCGTCTGGTTTTGAATCAAATCGTTGTTTGGCGTATATCGATAACTTTCCAATCTTGTTTTCAACTGACTCAGAAAATTTGAGACTTGTTTCCCTGTTGTAACGCGATGATCAAAAACCAGCGATAATACACACTGATTTAATTTTGTATCGATCGAAGCAATGCCCAGAATGGCAGACTGATCTTTATTTATGAGTGGTGAAAAAAATGAAACACCATCAGCAGACAAGTCTGTAATGGTAAATGTGCTACCTGTAATATCAGTCGCCTCCAATTTTTGATCTATGTACTTATTGACCTGATTAAAAATTTCTTCTTCCAGGGCAAGCAAGTTTTTTTGATCAGCATGAGGTATAGTTAAAACTTTTAATCCATCTTCCAGATCCACCGCAATACCTAAATGAATCTCTTTGTAATAGGCAATCTGATCGTCTACAAAAAAAGCATTGAGTTCACGGTATTTTAATAATAAACGGGAACTCTCATACGAAATCAAGGGTAAGAGAGATTCCTTCAGATACAGGAGCGAATTTTTGGTGAAATCAAATATTCCTTCTGTCTCTACAGTGATGTACAGAACACTATTTAAGTTGGCTGACTGTACTGATGATAACCAGTTGATTTCAGTACGTTTACTGGCCGTGACTTTTTTCAGTTCTACTCTGGACAGATCAACATTCAGGGCTTTAGGAAGTTCTTTCTGAATTTTAACAGGTACAGTGGGGCTGAGGCCCAGGTTTTTTTCTACATCTTTTCTGGAAACAAAAGCTTGACCGTTAAATAATTCAGATCTCAATTTATGCTGTTGGACCAAATGCTGAGCTTCTTTTGAGAAAATAGTCCGGATTTCACTATGCTGTGACACATCCTGAGTTTGATTGTCTATCAATTGTGCAACATCTGATGTATCCGTAATTTTTGCTACAACTTTCCCAATTGGAACTTCTTCACCTTCCTGACAATCATAAGTTATATAGCCATCCTGTTCAGCGACAATGGAAACCACAGCTTTCGACGATTCAAAATCTACCAGTGTATCCCCTTGTTTTATTTTTTGTCCATTAGGGAAATACAACTTAATGATTGTTGCGAACTCATCATTCACTGTTTCCTGTGGAATGATTATTTCCTGTAGAACCTTCATGATTTCATCTCCTGAAGTGTTTGAATAATCCATTCATGAGTTGGGAGAACCCTGTTTTCAAGTCCTTTTGCAGAAGGAATTGGCACAGGCAGGGCAGAAATTCTTTTATATAAAATAGCCTCCGGCATTTGTTCTGCGATAGAGGCAATGATTTCACTCCCTATTCCAGCAAAGCCACTACCTTCTTCAAGAACCAACACACATTTTGTGGCCTTTACAGATTCCAGAACAGGTGTGAGATTTAACGGATGAATTTGGGTTAGGCCCCACAATTCAGGCAGAAAATCTGTTTCAATAAAGATATGCTCCAGTTGTTCTATAACCTGCTCCAGCATACCGCCATAGGTGATCAGGGTCACAGTTGGAAGAGATTTTACAGGAGAAACACGAATACAAGGAAATGGATCACGATTTTTTTCAATTTTATAATTTTTAATATTTTTCCGAATCAGTTTTCGGCCATAATCCACCTTGTTCTCCAGCACAATGACAGGATGTTGACTTTGATAGACATTTTCATAAATATCTTTGGGATTGATCAAGGTGTTCAAGGCAATCACAGAAACGTTATCAATACCCACCAGAAATTTATCAAGAGTCTGAGAATGGGTGGGACCATAGCCTCGTCGCCCTCCCATAGGAGTTCGAATGACGACTGGGCAGGAAACCTGGTGGTTATACATGTGATAGAATTTGGACGCATGATTGATGATCTGGTCCAGAGCCAAAGTGATAAAATCACCAAACATAATTTCCACAAAAGGCTTCATGCCTCCCAAGGCCAAACCATTTGCTATTCCAGTAATGGCAGCTTCACTGATGGGGGTTGAAAGCACCTGATCGGGATATTTCATGGATAAATCCCTCGCCACCTTGAATGCTCCTCCATAAGGAGATAAAACATCCTCGCCCATAAAAATAAGGCGAGAATCCTCCTGCATTTTATTGTAAAAAAATTCATTAATTAATTCAATCTGTCGACGATCAATATCCAGTACAGTGTCCCATTTTGAACTGGAATAACAATATGCGGGTTGATAATATTTTTCAAAGGCGAGTTCCTTTTCCTCAGTCATGCGATCAATAATGCTGCTGATACGTTGATTCGTATCTTGAAGGATCTGCTGGTATTGTTCCATAAAATTTTGCGCATATTGATGAATTGGATCCAGTGCCTCATATTTTTTTATTTCAGCGGGGTCCCGATCATCGTCGCCCTTCGAATGAGCTTTCAGACGATAAGTATCAATCAAACAAAAAGCGGGTTTGTTCTCATGCCGCACATAATCTATCGCAGCATGAGCTTCATGAAATATCCGGGCAACCTCCCGGGTGTTGCTATGAAATGTTTTAATCCCGAAGGCATCTGGTCTGCTGAGAATACTTCCTGCAAGATTTATAGATTGAGGCGTAGATTGAGCATAGAAGTTATTTTCGCACACAATCAACAGTGGAATATTCCACTTTGATATAATATTCATGGTTTCGTAGAGGACCCCCTCTCCCAATGTTCCATCCCCAATGAAAACCATTCCAATATTTCCATTTTTCAGTAGCTTATGGGACAAGGCCATGCCTGCGGCGACAGGCACAATCCCCCCCTGAATGCCATTGGAATAAAAATTATTTTTGCATAAATGCTGACTACTGCCAATTCCACCACAGGTGCCTGTCGATTTGCCCATCAGCTCCGCAATCAGACCTTCAACATCATGAGTGTACGCTAAATAATGGCCATGACATCGATGATTGGAAAAAACCGTATCCCCTTTTATCAAGGAATTGCAAAAAGCAAGCGCGGAAAATTCCTGTCCAATGCAGGTATGCACCGTTCCGTTTAATTTCCCTTGAGAAAATAAATCCAGAAAAGTCTCTTCGACTCTGCGAATTAAAATGGCTTTTTCCCAAATCCCGGAATCAATTTCTTTGAGTTGCGTAATATCAGTCATGAAACTTTCTTTATTTAATAGACAGTATTGGGTAAATCTCAATAATTACAGTGAAAACCAGTCTACACCCTGAGTCAGAGAATCCAGACATGATTTAAATTGAGCATCATAAAGTTCATGTGGGTAATTTTCCAGTAAACTCACCAATTCTTCTGCCGTATTCGCTTCTGGTAATTGGAATGAATTCAATACGCCACAATTCTCAAGATAACCTCGAAAAACCAACAGGGGTATTCCACGTTGCATAACTTCCAAAATAGCAGTTGTACAAGCACAAACAATAACCAGATCATAGTTCTGTATGATTTTGCGTACATCAATTGACGCTGGTATCGTTGTGAATTTTTCTCCACAGGTCTCTTCCAGTAATTTCACAGAGTTCTGTGTTCGAGCTGTAATAATAGGAGCAGCGTTGTGATATTTAACACTGATATTCTGGATATCCAATTGTTTCAAACCTTTCCAGATTTCCAGAAAATCGCTTTCAAAACAATCCATTCGTTGGGTCAGAGAAGGAATCACACGACTGCCCATTAATACTAATACATTGATTTTGGTCCCTCCAAGATTAAATTTTTTGAGAGGTACCAAAGGAATTTGATTACGAGGATGAGTTACTACAACAGCATTGGAAACATAACGGGAACACATTTTTTTTGATGATTCATTCCATACAAGCATGGTATCTGGAGAAAATTCATTGTTCATTTCCGGAGAACAACCCTCCCAGATAACGCCATGAGGCAAATTTTGAATAGTCGCTCCAACCATATGCCCGGCAAAACAGAGTAGCCGACTGCTAGGCACATAATCATGCATCAAAATAATTTTTTTTGTTTCGAATACTTTTAAGAAGTGAGTGACACGATTGACCAGTTGATCCAGATGAGAAACAGGATATTTTTGATAAAAATGGTTGAGTACTGAATTAATCACGAATCTGTCATAAGGATCAAAAGAATCCCATTTGGACTCGTCCAACCATTGAGTATCCTCAGGAGAGGTATATACAAAATTTTCCCAGGGTAATGCCTGGTTTTCTTGAACCGTTTTTCTCAGGAGTCTGGACAGCAGATTTTTAATTCCCCTTTTGATTCCAATTGCGTAAATCCATTTGAAAGGAATAGCTGGTAAGGTTTCAGTGGGAAGATTCCAGTAGGATTGAACCAAGACTTTTTGTTGTGATTTTTTTTTCAGGAAGGATAACAACCCATTGACTGACCAAGATGGGGCTAATTCATCAGGGAGAGGTAAATCATGAGGTAAATAAAAATGTGAACTCCGGGTGCATGAAAAATCATCCAGCGGTCCCTGCAATATTTCCAGTTCAATCGCATGTTGTTCACAAACAGATCGTGCGGCAAGAAGAAGTTCTCCTTCTTTACCAGAAGATAAAACCAGTTTTTTTACCGGACGTTCATTTAGCCACAGTGTGAGTCGTTGTTTGAATTGGTAATAATAAATAAACCGAAAATAGACATCACAAAATGCTAATGGGGCCCATTTTAAAACAGGATTGTTTTGGTGTTCCTGTTGTAAGTTTTCATCCAGTTTTTTGCACAATGAATGATTGTCAGAGTCACTGAGTTCAATATCAAATAACGATATGCAATGAATTCCTGAATTAAGGAGACCGCGTATTCTAAATGGACTCAACACAGCAACATGTTGCATTTTTTTGATTGTGTCTAATGATGTTTCTCCACATACAATGATGGCTGTCGTCATTTGATAGCCTCATATCTTGCGGGAATACCCACACACTTCTGTTTATCAGGAACATCCTTGATTACCAGGGAAAGGCAATCCACGGTTACATGATTCCCAATCTGGATATCTCCTAAAATTTGTGAGTGTGCAAACACAGTGACATGGTCCCCAATAATCACGCCACGACTTTGTCCAAGTCGATGTCCAATGATACACCCCTGATAAATTTTAAATCCCTTGCCAATCACATTCCTTGAGCCAATCACTGTCCCTATACCATGGACCAAGTAAAAGCCTACATCAATTTGATTGGAAAAATAAATCTCACACGAACAAACTTCTCTCATGATCCAGTGGATATGTTTGAGCATGGTAGAATGGGGTATTGTTAACAAAATATTACGTCCCAAACGGTAAAGAAATATTGCCAACTCACTGTCATTCGATTCAATTTTCTCAATGATCTGGGATTGACTGATCTGAGGAAAATGAAACTGAACATCCGCTATGGTCTCATTTAATGCAGTCTGAACCAGATGCTCATCCAAAAGACCAGCTTGGTATTGATAGCATCGAGAAAATAGAAAATTGCAAAAATCTTTCATAAAAAATCAGTTAGCCTTAGCAGTTTTTCATGTTTTTTAAAAACATGATTTTGCCCGTTACGAAAAATTATTAAGCAGTGGCAAGAGCCTTTGTTTTATTAGAATTATTTGAGTTTAAAAAGATTCATTATTGCGAATCGGAACCCACTCCCTTTACTCTTGCATGAGGAATATTGGGGCTTTCAGGATTTACACTAACAATTCTGCGTCCGGGATGGACCACTAAATCCATATCTTCCATGGGTACAGCGCCCAGCAAAACTTCGTCGCCAAGGACTAAAGCGCCAACATAACAGAATCGTTTTTGAAACACTATTTTAATGGGACCAACATAAGGAACTTTCAGACTACGCCCATCGGCAACCGATACCTCACGTGTTGATTCTGTTTCCAGATTAAGTTGTAGCGCAACATGTTCAGGAATACATAACATTAGAGCGCCTGTATCAACGAGTGCATTTACCTGAAGAGGCATGTCTTCAGGGTGTCGGGGGTTGCTGAGTTCAATTTTTGCGAAGACGTGTCCCATAACTGCATCCTCATATATTAAGATTCAGATTGATTTTCAAAGGACTTGGAAGGTAATCCGCTTGAGTAATACCTGTCCGCTTGCAGCGGGATAAACCACAATTCTCTAATCCCATTTTGCATATAAACCCGCTGTTCAGGCATCTATCCACAACAAACTACGGTGCTCCTACTTAGATGTTTTCCAATAGTTTGCTAAAAAATGAGAACCTAATGTTCCGCCACAACCTAACACACGAGAAGCAATGCGATACTTGTTATAAATATCATCTCGATGACGATCAAACATTTGTTTTTCAAATAGTTGTTTCGCTTGAGCAACACGTTGCTTATTGGCTGCTTGTTGAAAATTTGTTTCGGCAGGTATGGATGTGGATCTATCCAGATATTCCAGCACCAGAGTTTTTATTTCTTCAGCGGTATTTTCTTCCATATGGTAATCCGGCCCAATTCCTAAAAAATGCTGAGCCTCCCAAGGTTCATGAAAGAGTTCTTCAACAGACAGAAATCGTTTGCGTGAATGGGAATAGACGTGTTTGAGCAAGCCTAAGTCACCCTCTTTAGGCGGATAACTCATGGTCCAGTGACACATATTCGGCATCAATAACGGTTTTTGAAACAGCACCGCAATATCCCAAATTCCGGATTGAGAGCCAATATAAAATTGACATTCCTGAATTAAATAAAGATCCATCAACTCGCTTTTCCATGGCGTGAAAGGATAATCTATTACTTGCTTGAGAGCAGGTAGAGGCTTCATGGTATTATCACCAAGACGAATGACCCAACCACCTCTTTTTGTGATTTCTTCAATAGCAGGAACATAATTGAGGATATCCGCATTTCTGACCGAACTTTGGGCATGATCCTTATGATATCCCCCTTCCCTTACATGCAAACAGACAAACCACACATCCCGAGGAAGCCCTAACTTTTGACGTATTTGCTCTGCGTTGAGTTGTTTCTCAGCCCTTAATCTGATGGGTAAATAAGTTTGCATCTGTGTTCGCCAATCATAACGTTCTGCAATCTCCCATGCAAAATAATCCTGTGAGGCTTCGGGTTGCCACAAAGTAAATGGACCAATAGACGGGTACAGATAATGATCAGTCAACGGATGACGAGCAATCTTTGAAAATGGCCGATTGAGTGCCCGTAAAGGCATGTGATACGCTATCAGACCTGCTTGAGCTAATCGTTCAATCCTGTTTTGTGTGGAAAAATGACGATAATCGGAATCCACATCAAATATTTCATGATTATTGAGCCATCGATATTTGAACATCCCAGGTAGTTCAGGAAGATGGAAAACCATCAATTTTTTACCTTCTCGTCTGGCTTTCAGAAAACCAAAATATATTTCTTCAGCACAATTGCCGATGGCATAATGGCAGGGAGTTAATAGAACATAACGGAAATTCTTATCAGAATTTAAGAGATCAATGATCTTTTCGATAGCCATATTAGTTTTTATTCTCTGAATGTACCATTAAGCTCGCAAAATATGGGTTGCGGTTCACTAATTCTTCATAAGTGCCGGCATCAACAGCATTTCCCTTATCCATCAACACAATATAGTCGCTATAGCGAACCGTTGTGTTCCTATGAGCAATCACAATAATGGTTTTTTGTTTTTTAAGTTCTTGCAGTGTTTGAATGATTTGCTGTTCTGTAATTCCATCCAAGGCACTGGTAGATTCATCCATGATAATCACTTCTGGGTCACGATAAAGAGCTCTCGCAATACCAATCCGTTGAATTTGTCCACCACTCAATCTGTTTCCTCGCTCACCAACATTGGTGTTCCATCCGTCAGGAAGATCCTGAATAAAACTTTCAAGATGGGCCTGTTCAATCACCTTTTTCATTTTTTTCCAGTCAATATCCTCACTGTGAACTCCAAATGCGATATTACTAGCTATACTCCGATTCATTAAAAAAATGGATTGAGGAATATAAGCGATAAGTCTTCTCCACATATTAAATCTGGAGTCATCAGACAATTCTGCATGATCGACAAGAATCTGTCCATTTTGAAGGGGAATCAATCCTGTTAGGACATCAACTAACGATGTTTTTCCGGCCCCTGAACGGCCAACGAGTGCTGTCAACCTGTTCTTTTTAAAAATGATATTCAGATTATCAAACACATTGCTATTGGATCCGGGATAAGAAAGACACAAATTATTTAGTTTTATTACGTCATTGAAAGAAATTGGATTGATTTGCTCTCGATTCAAAGAAACTTTTGGTGTTTGGGTTAACACATTCAGTACATTCTTGACAATAGGTCCATGCTGCCGAATAACAGAAATTGCGTTAGCAACTTTTGAAAATGAGGGCATCATGCGATATCCCGCAATTGCATACAGAGAAAGTGTTGACAAAATAGTATTGAATTGTGTCTGCTCATAAATAAAAAATAGGGTCAATGTCATTAAGCCGCTTATTGTAAGCAGTTGCATGAATGCAGGTGGGAATAATTGAATAATATTCGCTTTTGTGAATGCCTGCGCATGCCTCATAGCAATTGGTGAAAATTGGTCGGCAAAAAAGGATTCTTGCTGAGATACCTTGATTTCCTTGATGGATCCAAAGACCTCCAAACAATAACTGAATCGTCGACCATTAGCTGCGTCTGTTTCTTCACCGGCTTTATATAAGATGTTTTTAACCAATCTATAAACCACTAATAGTAGTAGTAAAAAGACTCCAAACAGGATCACACCAATGACAGCATTTTCACGGATAATGATGGAAGTTATTAAAAAAAGGACCATAAATTCAGAGACTATAATAATCCATGAATATAGTACTCCATGAGCTACCGCATCCGATTGCACCATAATATTTTTACTAATTTCCCCAATATCATGTGTCAAAAAATAAAGATATGGATGTTCCAGATAATTACGTAACAATTTAACCGAAATTTTGGCGGATTGTCTGAATGCGAATCGTGCGATAAACACATTTTTAACATAACCAAGAATATTGATAGCAATGAAAACACCTAATGCGCCAACACCAAAAAAGAAAACAAACTGTTGCGTGCTAACAAAATTTCCCCAATCGTATAATGCTTGCAATGTTTTCTGTTCCTGGATTAAATCCGGTTTACTGAGCATCGAAAAAAAAGGGTAAAGCGCAGAAACCCCAACCATTTCACCTATCGCAACAGAGACACTGATCAACATGACCCCCCAAAAAGCCTTCTTATTTTCAGCTATGACGTGGCGATAAAGAAGGACAACCAAATTGGATTTCATAGAATTTATTCTTAGTTATAGTTCGAATTAATGTATATCTGAATAGCACCAGCTATTTCATGAAATGAAAAACTCACGATATTTTTTAAAGAATTCCAATCCAATGGGGGTTTTGACCATTTTTGACCAATGATCTTGAGGAAAAAGGTTAAAATAGTGGAGTAACAATTCTTGATCCTCCATCGATGGTTTCCATATTCCTTCCAATCTGTCCATCATTTCCTGGGTAATGGCTAAAATATCTTCTGGTTTATTTTCCACATATTCATAACCCGCTTTGGTGATTGTTTCACCATCAAAATTCCAGGGGTGTTCACGCTTTCTGGTTTCTGATAAAATCCACTTAAAAGGAACAGGCTGGTTCATTTCTTTTTGAAAAAGAAGCTTGGGAAGATATAAACAATGTTTACCATGCGGCATATGTCCGATAGGTACAAAGTTAGTCCCAATACGGGGGACATCAAAAATCATGGCAATGTCACAAATACCGGAAGTGGTGCCTAATACAAAACGGCAATGTGCCATTAAATAGATATCAGCAAAATCATTTCGGGCGGATAAAGCATAATCAATCACCTGAGGATGCCTAAACTTCAAGGGCTTTCCAACATGGTGTCCCATGCGAATCACGAATCCTCCCCGGTTTGTGATATATTCAATGGCAGGAATAAAGTGATCAATATCCGCATTGCGAAATTGATGGTAACCCCAGTCAGCACCAGGGTAATTCACATTGAGATAGGCTTCATCACGTGCAAAAACGCAGACATACCAATGTTTTTCAAGATCAATTCCTAACGTTGATAAAAAATTTCTCCCCTTTTTTTTCTCATCTTCTGTAAAAAAAAGAGTTGGATGTCCAGTCTGAAAGTCTTCATATTCGTTCGACAGCATCTCCAGAGGTTCAAAAAACCGTGATGTTTTCCACAACCATTGAACTGGCCATAATAACTCCCACAATACAGGTATTTGAAAAATGTGAAGATGTCGTTTCCACATGGTCAACAATTGTTGATTGCATGGATTTCCCGCCAGAAAAATATGTGTCCAGCCTTTAGAATAACCTGATTGCTGCTTACGACAGAATAATTCAAGATTGAGTGCCAGGTGTCCAATTCGTTCAGTATTGATGAATCCAATTCTGATTTGTTTGAACGGGAACAAGATCCAACAAATACCCAATAACAATAGAGAAAGAATATAACCTGTGATCAATCGTGGATAATGGCGAAAAATACGCCGTATCACAGCAAGTATTAACGATTTAATACTTTTTTGACGTATTCTTGAAAAGAATTGGAGAAGGCCAGCAAATCTGGAAGGATCACTATTCATGAAATATAATCAGTGTTTTGGTATTGATCCAATATGTTTTGAATCACCGATGGAATGGGAAGGTGGGTTAATTGTTCATAGGCAAAATAATCAACTGCTTGTCCTTCACATAACTGGTGAGTTCCCCAGAAGTGAGTGATGTCCGCATGATAAACAAAATATGAAACTGTCTGTTTCCAGAAATCATTGTAATGGTTTATTTGAAATAAAAACTTATAGTCTTTCAAAATCAGACATAATTCCTCTTGTATTTCCCGGATCAACGCATTATCCGGAGTTTCTCCAGGCTCAATTTTACCTCCAAACAGCCCCCACATTCCCGGGGCCGGAATATTGAGATTGTCGTCCCGATGCTGCATGACATAACGCCCATGAACCTGAAGAATTGCTAAAACAAATTCCATGTTTAAATGAAATTGAGATGTTGTGGAGGGGAACCTGTTGGATCTGTCAATTCCAGATAGCCTTTCTGATAGGCATCCAAAAATTCATTGACCTTATGCTGGAGGCACAGAGAACCGCACATCACCTGAGCATTAAAGTTAGGTGAACTCAGATACCTCATAACATCCCAGTATCGATCACTGGCCCAAATATCCTTGAATCGCTGTTCAACGATATTACCGATATGAAATTTTTTATAACGTTCATTGAACAGCATCCCACAAGGAGCAACCAATCCAGAACCAGACATTTGCAACATAAAGGGCGCACCATAGCAACGTTGATACTGTCTGGTACCATCTGCATCAATTTTGGACCACTTCACTTTTACAAGATACTCTTCATCCGATAATGACTCAGCCTCTTTCAAAAGTTCGTAAATGGCACGATACCCTTTATAATCCACGCCCAAATCACCTTCCTCATTATCACTACAATGTTTGATGACCAGATAATCAGGACGCAGCTCTTTGCCTAGTCGCGCCAATGGAAGGATTTGATCCTGATATTCCGGCATCAATACCATCTGTAACCCTATCGTTACATCGAGATTGTTTTTCTTTTTGATGTCTACCATGTCTTTGATATTCTGAACAACCCGGTGGAACCATTGTTCTTTAACACCCATGATTTCAGCATACCGTGCAGGTTCACCTGCGGAAATGTTAATCCGCAGATAGGTCATATGCGGTAGAATTTCTTCCAGTTTTCTACGATTAAAAATAAATCCATTGGTGCCACAGGCCATTGAAAGTCCAACTTCACTCCCTTTCACTACGGTGTCTACAAAAACAGGGGAAATAGTACTTTCCCCATCAGACACGAGGCTGATCCCTTTGACTCCAATTTCCGCAGCATCCTCCAGAAAATGATAGATTGATTTTTGATCAATCACCTGTCGATCATTTTCCTGAAGAATAGCATAACAGTAGTGACAGCCATAATTGCAGGCACGTGTTAGCGCCATATCAATGGTAATGGGAGCAAAGCGCTCTCCACGCTCCCAAGCTCGGACTCGATCCAGATGCCAACCAATCTTTGTTCCATCCAGAATCAATTTTTCTACATGATCAACCATTCCACTCATAAATTACTCCTTGTCAAATTGCGCTCGTATAAATCAAATTTCTCGACGAATGATATTTTTATCTTTCAACTCTTCCATGTATAAACGTAATTGTCCATCAATTCCATCTTTCATCCCCCGCTCAATTTGAGTCAGCAATATGGCCTTTTCGAGGCTAAGAAGTTCTTTTACAAAATGCACGGTGATCTTGGTATCCTGAACAGAAATCAGTTCAACATCCACTGGTTGAAGAGACAAACCCGGGCACAATGCGGATAATACGCTTTCTGCTTTTGCAAATTTTTCCTGATCAGATAATTGAGTCCATTGATCGGAAGGTTTTCGGATGAAAAAATTCTGCTGTATTTGATACCCTGTTTTACCACGATAGGTGGGTAAAATTTCACGAGTAAGTGCTAATGGTAAGTGGAATACTGGATCTGCGTTTCTAGGAGAAATGATCCCCTGTACGTGATGTTTTTGCTGTGGATCTCTCAGCGAATATTCCAGATAAATCAGCGCATGTTCGCTCGCCTCTTGCACTGGTGTTCCAACCAGCCATTGGCAAAGTTTATTCAACACCCCTTTTTGCGTTGGCGATTGACTGCCTGTATATAACGCCTGCTGAATCACATGAGATTCAGCATCTACGAGGACTGAAAGAGACACTCCAGAGGTTTGGCTAGTCAGCAGGATTTGGCCTGGCACAGGTTCCAGTTTACCTTCCAGACTTTTCTGCTGATATGCGTCCCTGATTCGTTTCCGATAGATAGCATGAACATCCTGAAACATAGCCCAATCCTGTAATCCCCTCACGCTCATCAGAATTCCTCCTGATTCCTGATGAACCGTCACATCACAAACACCATTCAACATTTCATGAATATTTTCAAAATGAAGTTTATTCCAGATTGTCTCTGAAATAAATAGATCCAGTTGTTCACATTGTCCGGCCTGTGCCGCTTCAATAAGATTCACAATACTTTTTTCAGGGTTTTCATCCGCCACCCACATTTCTAAAAACTCACCGCCTGTATTGAAGCTCCTCAGCAGAAGATTCAGGTTTTGCCAATAGGCCTTGACTAGTTCCTCGTAATCTAACCGGATAATTTCTTTAGACATGATTCCTCACCAAACAAATTTTATACTTTAGAGATCATTGAATTTGAAGCAAAACATTTCAACTGCACTCTCATCGACTTTACTTGAAAGATAATGCGAGGTGGTTTTCATTTCAATGCTTCATGCAATGAAACAAGACTTCAGGATTCTGGAGGTATTAAAAAGGCCCTGTAAAACTCCTGTCAGGAATATCAGAGGGGATTTCAGAAATTTCTATTTTAAACTGATCCATTGGTTTGTGGAGCATTTCAGCCACCATTTTAACCACATCCGCTGAACGGGGATAACAGTATTGAGCCAATGAACGGCTACTCGGAATTGGGACATCAGCCACCCCCATACGTCGTGGAGGTGATTTTAGACAATCCCATATTTGCTCAGACACCATCGCGATGATTTCAGCGCTGACACCATAGTGAATCCAACCATGATCAACGACCAGAAGGTTCCCTGTTTTTTTCACAGAGTCCAACACCGTTGTATGATCCAAGGGGCGTAGTGTTCTCAAATCAATCACTTCAGCATCAATTCCTCCGGACGCTAAAATGTCAGCAGCACGTAAAGATTCAAGCACCATATAGGAATGAGTGACTATCGTCAAGTCTCGACCTTCCCGCGCGATTCTGGCCTTACCAATGGGGACCTTGTAATATTCCTGGGGAACATCCCCATAAATGTTATGCAGCCAACGATTTTCCAAAAAGATGACCGGATTATTATCTTCAATACTTGAAATCATTAAACCTTTGGCATCATAGGGATTTGCGGGCATCACCACTTTCAAACCGGGAATATGAGCAAACCATGATTCCAGACTTTGAGCGTGCTGGGGTCCTTGCCCCCAGCCACGACCTACAATCATGCGAATCACCAAGGGAACATGCATCTGCCCATCGTTCATGTAATACCATTTAGCGGCTTGATTCACAATCTGCTCCAGGGCCAGTAACGCAAAATCAACCCGTTGATGAGTCATGATGGGTCTCATCCCCATCAATGCTGTGCCTATCGCCACGCCGGTCATGCCATTTTCCGCAGTTGGCATATCCAACACACGGTTCTTTCCATATTTTTTCAACAAACCGGCAGTTGTTCCAAAAATGCCTTTAGGATCAGGAACTCCCAGTCCCATAAGATATACGGATGAGTCACGTTCCATACATTGATCAGTCGCTTCACGAAGCGCTTCAAAATATTTTAATTCTCTCACAAATTTCTCCTGCTATTCAGTTGGTAAGGATTCATCATACACGTGTGTCCACAACATTTCCGGCGGTGGAAGAGGACTCGTCTTTGCGGAATGGAAGGCCTCGTTGATTTCCTCTGTAATTTGGTTCACCATTGGCACCATATCATGCTCGTTTAATAAACCTTCTGATCTGAGCTTGTTTTCATGCAGTTTCACCGGGCAACGCTCACGCCAGTTCTGCAATTCATTTTCTTTTCGATATCCCAATTCATCATCCCAAAACGGACCACAATGTTCCAACCATCGAAAAGTTTTGAACTCCAGAAACATTGGGCCTTTTCCCTGTCGGATTTTTTCCACGGCATGGGCTGTCATCGAATAAACTTCTTCCACATCATTCCCATCGCCCTGGTGGCTCTCAATACCGTGGGCCCTCGCAATTTCAAAAATTTCCCTTCCCGCAGGTTGCCTTACTTCCAGAGGTGAATACACGGAATAAAAATTATTTTCGCACAGAAACAAAACCGGCAGTTTTTTCAAAGCCGCAAAATTGAGGCTTTCATGAAACACACCTTCTTCAATCGAACCATCTCCAAAGAATACCACTACCAGATGCGGTAATTGTTTCATGACCATTCCCCAAGCGGCACCAACTCCAATGGGAATGGTACTTCCCACAATCGGTACAGCCGCCAGCAATCCCGCATTCAGATCAATCAGATGCATGGAACCGCCTTTTCCATGTGCGCATCCGCTCACTTTGCCATAAAGTTCTCCGAGCATCCGTTTAAGGTCGCCTCCTTTTGCCAGATAATGCGCGTGAGACCGATGAGCGCTCACCACTTGATCTTCCACTTTCAGATTAGCGCAGACTCCTGCCGCAACCGCTTCCTGTCCAATACACAAATGCACCGGACAGCGCATTTCCTGTTCAGGATATACTTCCGCAATTTTTTGCTCAATCATCCGAATTCGGAGCATTTCAAAATATAATTTTTTCCTGATTTCTGGTGTCATTATATACTCCTGTTAATTTTGTCAGTAAAGGATCACTGTATTGTTTGATTTTTTGAGTTCCCAAATAGAACACAATCATCCCCCATCCTAAAGGGATTAATACTAATTGCGAATAAAACAACCATGGGTATGCACTTCTGAAGCGGAACGTAATGACATGTTCTCCCTCAGGGATCAATATTTTTTGCAACTTGAAAGCAGTTTTATTAATTTCGACGTCCGTTCCATCGATATAAAAGGCCCTTCCTGGATGATAATTGACATCAGGCCACATGTGGTTCCTGATAACATTTCCATCAAGTCAGATTGACGACTCCACTTTTTCTCCTCGAGTTAACATAAATGACAATGACTACCCCCATCCAGAAAATGATATTTTCAACTATTAACAAGTATTTAACCCTGGGTTTAAAAACAAATTCAACGGAATGATCGCCCGTGGGAACACGAAGTCCTTTGAAACCATAATTCGCAACCAACACCTCTGTTTCTTGATCATCAATATAAGCTTTCCAACCAGGATGATAACTATCAGACCAGACCAGTAGTTGTTGACAAGACGTATGAGTATTCATTGATAAACTATTAACCTGAAACTCCTTAATCTGGATGAGAGCATTCGTCATGCAATTTTTATCGACCATTGTTTCACCTAATTCAGAAAGTTTCTCCGTAGAACTTACAACATCCAGTTCTTCAGAATTTCCCGTCGTTTTTAACGCATCATCATGGTTGACTATTTTATAGTGGGGAGAAAATCTGATCATCGGTTTAGAGACCCCAAAAACACGGTCCTTTTGTTGAGGATTCAAGGTTTGAATTAAATCATACTGTTTTTTCATCAACATAAAATTAGGTTCAGGATCATAGACGAATTCTTTTTCTAATAGAGGGAATCCATTTCCCCATTGCTCGAAGGATTGTTTGAGCCGTTTAGTTCGGAACTCAGGAAAAATGATCGGTTGCCCCCATTCGATTTCCCTATATTTTTGTAGTTCTGTAGAGAGATCTGATTGTTGGTTCAAAGCCATCCCCCTTTGATAATGAATATTAAATGCTATAATAAATATACACAGAATCACTCCAAATCTCTGAAAATTGATAATGAACCGTCGGAGTATAATTAGAAGAGTGAGGATCAATAAAATAATATAGGTAGAATTAATCGAGTTCCATGGAGTACAGAATAAAAGAATGGCAAATAATCCATAACCGATGCTATGTACCAAGGGCCATGTTCCTGAAAAAAAACAGCGAATTCCATAACCTGAAAGAACTAACACAAAAATTACGACAAAATCATAATACACTCCGGTATAGAGTGCTTTTTGAAAAACGGGAAACAGTTCTCGATAAAAGATAATCAAAAACCAGGAGCGTTCACCTAGAAAAACAGAAGCGATGGTGATTAATCCGATTAAAACTGGAAATAAACGACTCCATCTTTGCACCTGAAAAAGTGATATGATACCAAAATAAATTAATAATAATTGAGTACCAATCCTGCCTTGTTGAAACTGCAAAAAGTTGCTGTATTTATTGAAACTTTGCCCGCCTTGCGAGTTAACCAAATCCATCCAACCAAGTTGCTCTATGTTTCTGGAAATTCGGATCATGGAAGCAAACTCCGTTAAAAACACCTCCAAAAATGGAGTGATACTGACTAAAGTAAAAAAAGCGATAATAAGGATCCTCACTATATTCTTATTTCCAAGATTCAAGACTCTATTACGTAACTTGGGAAAAAAACTAGCTGAATTTGGTAAAATTAACTGAAAGAACCAGATTGTTATCATGGCGAATCCTAATGGCACAGAATAACAACCAGAGTAATGCAATAATAATATGGAGGACAAACAGAATTTCAAAAAAATATAATAGCTTGTATTTAACCAATAAAATTTCCATGAATAATAAATCATGAATAAAGATGGAATTAATATCACACAAAATACATAGTCGCCTCCGCCAAAACGCAATTCCCAAATGAATTGAACCGTCAACAAACCAACAGTAAACGGTGCTATAAAATCTAATTTATGCGGAACTTGTACTGAATCACATATCACCAATAATCTTCCAATTTTATATATGGCTAGCGAAAATAAGGTTCCAAATACATATTTAAATTGAAAACCTGAATCAAGAAGAGATATGTTTTCTGTCAATTTGAGTATCTTTACTATCAAAACCCACATCCAATCCAACGGAGAGGGAAAAGAATTAAGGAGCAAATAATAATAAAATGGTTGTCCGTTTCCGACGAAAGGATTCCAAAGTGGGATGTGCAGATGCGTTAATTGATCAATTGAAAAAAAATAACGGATGAAGTCTTCAGCAGGTTCTTTAGTGACAAAAAAAACCTCTGAAGGATAAGAAATTATTAAAAATAGAAGGAACACAATGAATAGTTTAAGATCGCCTCTCGATAACCATCCTATAACTTGATCAATATTAGATGAGATACTATTCTTAAATCCTATGATTCGACTCAATTTCATAAAGGTATTGTACACTCTGGACTTTGAACATTTTGGTTAAAATTTATAAAGAATGAGGAAGAGACTTAAACAAGTATCGCGTATATAAATGAAGTAACGACACAAACATTTATATAAGCTTGTTATGTTTTCTGGACTTTGAACATTTTGGTAATTTTTTTGCTAAATCCAAAATCACATTTTTTCAAACTATTGAATTTTTTATGTTTTATGAATTGTGCCATTTTCATTACCCAAATCATCAATCATAGTTATTTCAATAAGTTACAGAACAATGTTCAAAGTCCAGTATGTTTTCTCTTCCCAATGAGTTTTTAATCTATTTAGATGCATTTCGACCAGTTTTTTCTGTACCAGTACGGGGATTAGCCCAAACATTGGTAATGGGCACGATACTTTGTCAAGGCGATAGAACGGTTGCCTCAGCACTTCGATCTATTGGTTTGGAAAATGATCCAAAATTTCGTAATTATCACAGCGTTCTCAGTCGAGATCGTTGGTCGTCCCTGTCAATCGCCAAAATTTTGTTTGGTCTGATAGTGAGAGCTTTTGTTCCTCCCAACGCATTCATTACGATTGGAATAGATGAAACACTGGAACGTCGCAGTGGTAAAAAAATCAAAGTCAAAGGCCGGTATCGAGACGCGGTTCGCTCCAAAGGCAATCATGTGGTAACCTGTCTTGGGCTGGAATGGCTTTGTTTAATGTTGATTGTTCCAATTCCCTAGAGTTCCCGTCCCTGGGCGCTTCCCTTCTGGACGATTCTTCAGCCTTCGAAAAAAGCCAATTAAAAAGCGGGAAAAGACCATCGGACGTCCATTGACTGGACGATTCGAGCTTTAAGAGTCATCCGTCGTTGGGAACCAGCTTGTGGCATCCTCCTCCTGGTTGATGGCGGCTTTTCCAGTTTCGAGTTGCTGGAAGAATGTTGTCGCTTGCACATCTCTATAATCTACCGCTTGCGGATTGATGCCAAATTGTATGAATTTCCTCCAGAGCCCGTCCCGGGCAAAAGGGGGCCTAAACCAAAGAAGGGAGCACTCCGTCCTTCGTTGAGTACGTTAGCCAAAGATGATCAGCAGCCCTGGAAAAAGGCCACGCTTGCATGGTATCAAGTCGGGGAAAAGAACATTTCTTATATTTCAGGCGTTGCTTTGATGTATAAAGCCAATCACATCCCCATTGCCGTCAAATGGGTATTGGTTCGAGTCGAGGGAAAGAAAAATCCCCAAGCTTTTTTAGCAATAATGTTGAGCTTGAGGCTCTCGACATTCTCCAGCGCTACATGACGCGTTGGAATGTTGAGGTCACTTTTGAAGAAGCACGGGCTCATTTGGGCGTTGAAACTCAAAGACAGTGGTCTGATTTAGCGATTGTTCGTACAACCCCCTGTTTGTTTGGACTGTTTTCTCTCATTTGCTGCGCCACAATCGAGTTTTACCGCAAAGGAGAACTTACTCCAAAAGGGAGTGCCTGGTACAAAAAGACTGAAATCACCTTTTCGGACCTAATCGCTGTAATGCGCCGAAAAAACTGGGGTAGCAAATATTTCAACTCCGAAAAAACCACCGAACAAACGTTATTTTCCCAGGATGATCTACAGGTCTTGATTCATCAGCTACTCAATGTGGCTTAATTCTTTCAAAATGTTCAAAATCCAGGTACACTGTCAGATTGGTTAATTATAACTGATTAAACCACGTCAAATTTACGAATCGGTGATTAATAAAAATCTTGTTATACATAAAATCAAAATAGTAATATAATAGACAAATATTAATAAAAAGTAAGATTGCGAATTCAATGCTATTTTGTTCAAATATCGGCCATTCTTTATGTTGGTGTCCCAAAAATCTAATGCCAAAAGTTCCATTTGAGGGATCCAAATATAAACGGATTCGCATGAATTTCCAACAACACATCAAGAAGATGAATACTAATACCACGCAAGTATATAGAAATATGCTTTGTAAGATCAATATGTCGGAAAGAAATGATGAATTTTTTCTGATCATCCATGAAGTCTGTTCTTGTGCCTCTGACAAACTCAGTGATTTTTTCCAAAACGCCAAATCCCCATAAAGTCCATTCAGTCCTGTTGTTGGAGCCAATCCTTTCGCCCAATAAAAAACATCCAAAGTGCGATCCAAAGCAGGAAGAAAAGGAACAACATTGGCTAATTCTACGGTTTGTCCATTGATGAGCCAAGTAACAGGAAGTTCCTGACCATTGATCAACAGTTTTAGAGTAGTATTCTCCCGATTATAAATAAGTAGGAAATGATAGAAATGGTCAAATTGAAGCTCATAAGGAATATTAGCATGGCCCAATACACTGGAAATATGAAAGGAATGGGATTCTCGGTACCATAAACTAAAATAAGGAGTTCCCGGTTGTGCCGGATTACCAAGCCAGAAGATGTTTTTCAAGGAATCATCCTGAATATCTAAAGGTACTAGCCAAAAGCTCAGAGAAAAATCCTGATGAAAATCCAAATCCTTGGCTTTTGGAAGTTGCAAAAAACGAGCGTAAGAGAGCTCCATTCCGTAGTGACCAAAAGTTGGCATGACTGCGGAAGCAAAAATCTCTTCCGGATTTTCTTCCATCTTCGCCATGAGGGATGATTCTAGTGTGGAATGCGTATCATGATGCAGGGGATAGCTCCAAAGCAAATGATTCTGCCACGAAGACAATTGAAGTTGTGGTCGCCAAAGTTCCTCAGTGTAATCATTTATTGCGGACTGATTTTCAATCTGGCTCCAGGAATGTAAAGTTTGTATTTCTGCAGTCTCCAAAGCTCGACCCCACAAAATAACGCCGCCATAAATAGCTGAAAGGCTCGAGGATGGCGCATAACCTTGAGCGATCTGAAACACTGAGTGTAAAGGGGGAGATGGAGAAGGAGCAGAATTGTTTTCAAAAAACTGAAAGAGGATCTCCTTTCCATTTACAAACAATTTCAAGGTGCGTGATTCAGCCTGATAGGTGAGAGTGACTCGATAGAATTGTTCCTCCTGAATGACAAAGGGAATATTTGCTTTTCCCAATACGCTGGAAATATGCAGCTTTTCTGAACCAGATTGCGAACTATACCACATTGAAAAATAAGGAATACCTGGAGTGTTGGGGTTTCCGACCCATACAATATTTTTAAGTGCGGGATTGGTGAGGCTGGCAAAATCAGGAATGAACCAGAAACTGAGGGTAAGATTGGTTCTTAAGTCAAATTCTTCAGGATACGGAAACTTCAGGAAACGTATCGACGAAAGCTGTATTCCTTGAAACATCGAACGTGACTGGAATGGTTGTGCCAGTTCTCCCGTCGATGGATTTAAACCCCTTCGCAAGGGATAATGCCACATTAATTTTTCCGTTAAGTTAGGGATTTCCGATGATGTGGAAGATAATAATAATTCAGTTATAGGGGGAGGATTGGGATAAATGGACAGAGCGAGTTCCGTGTTATAAAGAACGCTGGTCAAGCCCATTGCTAACAACAATACTACTAGTGCCATTTTTTTGGGGGAGTGTACCTTCATAATTGTTTTTTTGTCTGTTATCTTCTTGGGAAAGTTCTCACATGCGCTTATTGATTATTGGTAATGCGAATTAGGAGTTAAAAATTGGCTGTCAACAAAAACATAGCGGCTGCGATTTTTCCAAAAACATGAACCATTAAGCCTTGGGATGAGCGGACTTTAGAGGCAACTTGAATTCCTGTTTTTTCTTGAATCCAGTTAAACAGGGACTCAATGGGTTGCCGAACCTGGCTCACCAAGGTGGAGAAGGCCGCTTGAAACAGAAAGAGATCCTTCTGACCTTTGGCCTTTTTGACCGGAGTATTCAAGGAAGCTCCTTGTTGAGCCAACAATTGGCTCAACGCTTCATTGATATAAGCTTTATCCGCGTAGACCGGTGTGTCATGGATATCTTCCGCAAGGGCTTTCAACACGTTGATATCCGCCTCACTCGCGGAAGTCATCCCCAGATAATCCGGTAAAGGGAGTTGTCCTTGGCGTCGAAAGGCTAAAATATGCAGTTTCACGCCATAATAATAGGTGTCCTTGGTGGAATTATAGCCTTTGTTGGCCAATTCCGGCGCGACCTTGGCTGTTCCGCTTCGTTGGGCTTTGGCCATCATAATCGGCATGGAGTCGATCAAACGAATCATTTCCACCCCCTCCATTCGAGGAAAATCTTGCTGGATTTGATGGATGAGCGGAACAAACACCTCAGCGATACGGTTCAACCTCTGGATATAGGTGGCATAAGCGGGAAGTTTGGGAAACCAGTCCAACAAATGATCGTGGGTATAGTCATGAATGGCTTGAATTTCCTGATATCCTCGCGACACCCCCCACAGGTAAACCGTCATTAATTCTGGATCACTAAATTCAGGACGAGCATTCGGACTTAACCGTTGACAATAAGTCCAAAGATAATCGTCATAATGGTTGCTGATGTATACAAATAACGCTATTAATCGTGCTTGCCAATCCATGATTCCTCCTTGTGCTTCATTATTAGTGTTTGTGGTAATTCACTAATCTAGCACAAGAAACATGGATTGGTTCAACTCCTAATTCGCATTGGTAAGCATGTACTACTTCATCTTCCTCATTTTGAAAACCATAGCTAGAGCTTAGCCGAAAAGGTCTAAAACACAGAAATTAATATTTTTAAAACAAAATAATATCAATTAGTTGAATTTATAATTTAATTGAAAAAAAGCATAAAACACCCCTTTTCGGCTAAACTCTAGCTAGGATCGCATAAGGAGTAATACTCTATGTGTGATCTCTTCATCCAAGCTTACAAATACGTGACTGTGTTCTGTTATCCTTCAGCAAGAGACATTTTTTCTTTATTTAGAAAAAACAACATCGTTACCCACCCAGCAGGTAACAGTAATAACTGTAAATAAAACAGCCATGGATAGATACTGCTAAACTCAAAAGAAACCACATGGTTTCCTGCTGGGACGGATATCTGCTGAAAATTGAAAGCAGATTGAGTAAGGGTAACTTCTGAGTTATCAATATAGGCATGCCAGCCTTTGTGATAATTTACCATTCTTACTAATGTCCCTGGTTGTTCCATATTGATCTGCAAAAGAGCTCGATTTGGATTTTTTTCCGGTAATATCTGTATTGTTTCCTCTGTTTCCAAAAATGATTTTTTATCTGATTTACCATTGATCATCTGAATGATCTCTTGTTCATTCAGTAAAATATTTTGAGGATAGAGATGGTATATTTTCCCTTTCTGTGTCTGTGGATAATCTTTTTCAAGTATTTGTGTCATCCGATAAAATTGAGGTTGAATCCACATAAGATATCCTTTCTGTGGATCAGACCAACTCACTCGTTTGTTAATGGTTGGAGATAAATCAAATGGAGGAAATTTATGAGCAAGAGTACGAGGGTATAAGAACCATTCATTCATTGGAGAAAATGGTAATAAATCCCAATCATCATGTTGGTATTGACCTAATATGCTAGGTACTCCATTTCTCTTCTCCAAAGGAGAGAATAAAAAAAGTTGAATGAAACATAATAATAATAATACATACGTATGTCCCTGTTTGCGATTATAATTCTGATGTTGATAATAGAGAATGATGCATAAACAGATGAATAACAATATTCCAGTTTCTATCAGATATTGTGGTATCATGATCGGTATTTTAGTAACAATACATAGTCCTATGAGTAAAAAAAACATCACTTTAATCCTGGATATTGAGTCACCCAACAAAACGTTGAGACCATGCAACGAAGCTAATAAAATGAAAAAAGCTAGCATTCTACTAAAAAGGAAGGCGTGTCTTAACATGTTGAAAAAAGGGACATGATCTATCAACCAATTCCATAAGGGATATTGAGTTCCCAATGATAATAAAAATATCAAGAAGGTTGCCAGAATAAAAGCTTTTCCTTTTGAACTGCCTAGTGGGATTAAAAATAATAAGGCGATATTGATTACCCCAACATAGAAAACAGTATGCGTGTAATCATAGAATGAAGTCACAGGCGTAAATTCAGTCAGATACCTTAAGGCATCCATCGATATGCTTAAGGATGTCTGAAGACCTGAATTCTGACTGCTAACAGACCCATTTTGGGTGAATCCTCTGGAAGGACTGATAACATCTTGCATTTCAAAAAATGAACAAAGCATGGGGCTTGCGAAAACTAAAAAAATAATAAAACAAATTCCCAGTTTTCGCAGAATATTTGATGTTTCTCTGAATCTCTTGATTCCTGTTAAAAACATTTCCGGATAAAAAAGTAGTGTGCTTATCCCTAAACATAGAACAGAAACAATCACATAAACAGGTATATAGATATTCATGGCATATCCGCATACCATGGAAAAAAGGTATAAATGCGACCAGTTATTGGTTTTATAAAACCGGATAGCAAAAAATAAGAGCCACGGCATGGTATATAACAGGATGTACCCAATAGGTTCATACAAATCAATCACAACCAGATTACTGATTATGAGAGAAAAATATCCCCAAAGAGACACAACGTGACTCTTAAAAAGCTCAAAAAAAAGTAATAAACAACCGGTGCTAAAAAATAAATACTGAAAAATCCATGATAAATTGAATTCTTGCATATTAGAAAAAGTTAGTCCAACACTTCGATAAAATCCTGTTAACAGGTATGACCATGGTTGATAAGCCACATTGTTGAGTAATGCGAAAGGTTGTCCCCCACCTAAATAAGGATTCCAGCCCAACAAATCTTTTTCTTGAAGCCATTGTTGCACAATAACAAATATCCGTACATATGAAGATATTGTATCATGCTGAGGAAGATGATTCCCTTTTATGAATTCATTCATAGAAATATAAAATAATATTTGAATGAATATCACTGGAATAGTAATTGATCGCACCGGACGATATATTAAGATGGGAATTGTGGTAACCAAACTAATGATCGCTAATGCTATATAAATGTGGTAGTTCATGGTTGACTAGTTTAAGGTGGGTGTAAAAATTTTATGCCATTTTCTTAAAAAGAAGTTAAAAATATTGCTCGACTTAATAAAATCAATCATAAGTTCTGTACATCCTGGTAAAAATAGTAGCCAAAAAATAAAAATCAATCCCCATGAAAGGACTCTAATCAAACCAAGCCTATTATTGAATTCTTCAATCCAGTAAGCATAACCATTATATTCTGTGGTAGTCAGTATTCTCTTCCAAAAATTGATTGCTCCATAAATACCAGAAAATCCTGTTTCTGGAGAAAATCCCTTCGCAAAATAAAATACATTTGGTTCCGTAATTGATTCGTTGTTCAGTGCCATCACAGGCAAATCAAATGACTGATCATTGATAAGAAGATTCATGGCAGGAATTCCTCGGTTATAAATCAACTTAAAGTGATAGAACTGCTCACTTTTCAATTCATAGAAAAGATCTTTTTTCCCCATAATGCCAGATATGTGAAGTCTTCTTTCATCTCCGTACCACATGGAAAAATATGGACTTCCTGGATTATCAGAATTACCAATCCAAATAATATTTTTTAGAAAATGTCTAGGATCAATAAAAAAATCTACTGGAATTACCCAAAAACTGAGAGAGAAATCGTTATTATAATTGAAGTCATGAACTCTGGATATCTGGCCAGGATGCGCATGAGAAAGTTGTATACCCTTAAATAGCCCCAAACTACGAAATTGCGGGGAAGGAGAAGTTAAAGTGTCGTCAAATGTTTTTACAAGATTCAATACATGCTCGCCACCCAAGGCAGAATTCAAATCCCGTTGGAGTGGATAGAACCATAATAAATTGTTGCGTAAAGAGGATGTTTGTAATTGAGGTTTCAGAACATCCTCTGTGTAGTTTTCTAATGATAATAATGATTTTTCTTTTCGCCAAGAATCCATATTTTGAATTTCTAGGACATCCAAAGTTCGATGCCAGAACACTAATCCCCCATAAATACCGGAAAATTCCGTAACTGGGGCAAATCCCCTGGCAATTTGAAATACTGTGGATAAGGGCGATGAGTTCGAAAATTTTGGACCGGATTCATACCAACCAATAGGAATTTCTTGCCCATTAACAAACAATCGCAATATTCGAGTTTGCGCCTGATAACTTAACGTCAATTGATAGAATTGATTTTCTTGAAATACACTGGTTATAAAGGACTTTCCTAACACGCTGGAAATATGCAGTTGTCTTGAACCTCCGACTAACCCATACCACAACGAGAAATATGGTTTATCCGGGATGGCAGGGTCACCAATCCACAAGATGTTGTTGAGTGAATCTAAATTAGCACCGTTAGGGATGAACCAAAAACTGAAGGAAAAATCGTTTCGAAAATCAAAATCACTTAGATTGGGAATTTTCACAAAATGTTGGGCTGAAAGCTGAATTCCGTGGAACCCAGAAACCGAATGGAAAGGTAGCAAATCGTCATCAGAATGTTTTAAATCCCGATCCAAAGGGTAGACCCATAACAGTTTATTTTTCAGCGAGGATGTTTGCAATTGGGGGAGTAGGATTTCACGTGTGAAGTTTGTTTTTTCAAGAAACAATGAAGCGATTTCCTCACCAAAATAAATTCCTACCAATCCAGGTAACAAGATCACCGCAAATAGTGAGATTTTCCATTTAGAAAATGTCATTTAACCTCATTTTTGACAGTCACAGGTGTGATGTATAGGCAAAAATTACACACAATATAATAAATGCGATAGGGCACGTAGGTTCCAGTAAAATTGAATGGGTCTGGAATTGTTTATGCTTTGGTTTGGCGGAGAAAAGCGGGGATGTGATGAGAACTATTTTTTTGGAGAATCCTCAAATTCAATAGATTTTCCCAAAACGAATTGTTTCAGCATCACCAGCAATCTGGTAATAGAAAGCATCGTTTTTGAACGAATATAATAACGGTTGTTTTCTAACTGAATTTGCCGTTTACGCAACAATCGTCCTAATCGTTTTTCAATAATTTCTTGGGCGTTGTATCTTTGTAATAGTTCTTCATGAGTAAGCCCATTTTTACTTTGCAGTAACTCTCGTGTCAGTCTTACTCGACGTGCGGTTTCACCTAAATTAATGAAATGAAAATAGCCATAGCCCAATGCGATATAAGTTATGAGGCTTATGCCATATTGTGACAATACATCCAGATCGAAAGGTAGATGAGACATCATGCTGAAATTAAGAACAAACCCGCCTCCTGCCCCAACCAAAAATCCAAATTTTAAAGACCTGAGTAATTTTCCCTGAGACAGGTAACGCATACAAAGAAACTGGCTTATCACGTTTATGGATAAACCTGCGATGGGAATAAGAGACTGCACCACTGTGATTTCAATCATGATGTTATCCCCCCATATACGTGTTCATCAGTTTTCGGATGAGTGTGAATAATTGAGCGAATCGTTTTCCCTTGGGAGTTAGTTGATAGCGTCCTCCCTGGATATGAACCATTTTGTCGCGCACTAAATCCGCAATACGTGAATCTATTAAAATTTCATCGTTCATGATTTGTTCAAATTTACTTTTTTCTATTCCTTCAGAGCCACTTTTATAAATCGCAAAAATCATGACGATGGTAGGGCTATCCGCTTCCAGAGCTGAATAGGTAATGACATAGCTCAATGTAAGAGCTGTGCCAAAGAGGAAAACTTCAAGATATTCAGGGAGAGAACTCAACAGATAAGGAATAAGTGCGGTATTGTTGGTATGAACAAGGACATAATTGATAATCAAACCACTCAGGAAGGTTCCAAAAAATATAGCTAACAAGGCACGAGTTTGCCGTACAGGAAGACGAATTTTCCAAATCAACAAATGGCTGAATAAAGCGAAACAAATTAGAAATAGCCCCCATAACAATATTTTCATACAATTATCATCGAAAGTTATTTGACGTTAAGCACCGAACTCTACATCCCAAAACTTAACGCCAATTCGCAAGAAAATTTTGAATTATTGACTGATGTTAGAACTCTGATCTTCAATCATTACCAGAGGCTGTTTGAATTGATTCACGCCGCTTGTTGTCAACTCCAGCACCGTATTTTTAAGATAAGAGGATACGATTTTTTTAGCCATATTGATCTTATACCCCAGACCATTCCCCTTCCTGGCGTTTGCGGTACTTTTTCTACTTTCCATCAAGTTGTTTATCACAAAACGAGGCGACAAATAGAAGGTCATGTAGATCTCATCCAGTTTACGTCGGAGATATCGCAAGGATTTCTCATTGAGATAATCTGGCAATCTGAAATCCCGCGTAGGGGTTTCCGCATACTCTTGCCAGTAGTCTTTTTTCAATATTCCATTTTTTAAGAGAGTTTCGTAAGTTGTTGTTTTTGCCGCAGGATACAAAGTGTTTGCCATGATAAATGACGGTTCAATCTGCTTGATAAAATCTATGGTTTCTTCGATTTCTTTGGTAGTTTCCCATTCAAAACCGATGATGAAATACGCCAAAGCCTGGACTTCGTGTTTCTTGCAAAGCTCAAAAGCGCGCACTATATCTTCACGGCATAGACCCTTTTTGATCAATTTCAGTGAGGTCGGAGAGCCTGACTCTACACCAAAATGCATTCGTCGACACCCTGATTCTTTCATGAGTCGTACCATCTCATCGTCCAAAGGTTTGGCACGGGTTCGGGTTGTCCAGCATACCTTGAGTCCCCTGTCGATGATTTCCTGACACATATCCATCACCCTTTTCTTGTTAAGATTGAAGGTATCATCGAAGATATGAATGATCGGATTATCGAAGGTCTTTAATATATGTTCCATCTCATCAACAATAAGTTCAGCCTCTCTGGAACGATATTTTTTTTCCAGAACATCACAAAAAACACACTTGAAGGGGCATCCCCTCGAAGAAATCATCGTAACAACTTCACGCCCTTCATCGGCAACCGTAAAATAATCATTTTTGTCAATGAGGCTACGGTCACAAATCGGCACATCACCCAACTTCAGTACTTCAGGGCTGTTTTTTTTGATTTCTCCATTATCATCTTGATAGATCAGTCCCGGAATTTCGCGGAATCGACTATGATCGTCATCTTTAAGCGCGTCTAACAGCATTTTAAAACAACGATCCCCATCGCCCTGAATGCAATAATCCACACCGGGCAGTCTTAAAGTCTCCGATGGGAATGCCGTGACATGAGGACCACCCACCACCACCACCAGATCAGGCAAATGTTTCTTGACCTGTTCAATGATTGCCACCATCGGATAGAGATAGAATGTCTGGCAAGAAATCCCCAGCACAGCCGGTTTTTCTTCCAATACTTTGATCACACTCATTTTGATGTCATATTTTTTGCCCAAAACATCAATTATTTTGACAGGGTAACTTTCTTTGATACCAGTCGCAACATATAGCAAACCCAGTGGAGGATATGCGGAGAAGTCTTCAATAGCATATTTGGGAGTGTAAAAGTCTGCGACTTTGCCATCAACGGGCAGGTTAATAAGCACTACTTTATCAATATTCATAAAGGCCTTTATTTACATAGAAATTCGAATTACGAGTTAAAAACGTATAAGACGTTAACTTCATCAAAACAAGAGTCAATTTTTTTGTTAGCAATAATTTCACATGACCCACTTGCCTTCAAGCTCAAGATTATTCAATGCGGTGAGTGTCATAGTTCTTTCTTTCCTTCTAATTTGATAGCCAACACATCCGGAGGACAATTAAGTCTGATGGGCAACCCCGCATATCCCATTCCCGCAGAGATCATCATTGGCAACCCCGATTCAGCAAGTTGGTAGAAACCGCGGGTGAAGCGTTTGTCTGCTGGAGTAAAGATGACTCCGATGCCAGGGAAAACAATTTGGCCACCATGTGTGTGTCCACAAATGGACGCAAAAAGCCGCTCGCGTTCCCAAGGTTTGAGGTGCAAGGTCAAGTCTGGATTGTGGCTGATCATCAACGCGGGTCGTTGAGGTGTGAGATAATCGAAAGAAACGTGATGATGTCCCTCCCAGAGAAAATCGCGGGCACCAAGCAATGGAATTCCACCTTTAATGTGATAGATTTGATCCCGTAAAACTCGAACACCCAGTCGTTCAAGCTTGCTTGCTACCACCATAGGGTTTCCAAAAAAATCATGGTTCCCTATCACCGCCAATGTTTCGCAACACGCAGGCCATTGAGAAATCTGCGGAGCATAGGTATCAATCTCCTGGTGGTTATAATCAATCAAATCACCACCAAGAATTAGATAGTCAGGTGCTTCGTTGTGGAGTATTTGGAGAAGTTGGTCGAAGTAAGCAATGGGGAAGAAATTGCCTAAATGAAGATCTGAGATGAAAATCAGCGTCACAGGTTCTGGCAAAGCATATGGGACATTGATAATGCTTCGTTGGATCGTTAAAGGTAGGATTCTATGATTTTTCAACAGTGGTATTGGCGATACTAGAGCCCCTAAAGCTAGTCCGCTGAGCAGAAATTCACGCCTTCCCTCTGAAAAGGGGATATTTCTGTGAGGCCAAAACCAATTTTTTACAAACCTGGAAAGTCCAATAAGACAGACCCAGGGATTTAGAAAGAAGACCCCCAAGAGCACCCCCCAGTAGGCCCATTCGGGGATGGCATTGCCAATATATGAAAAGTAAGCAACCAAGCTAATCAATTCGATCAGTAACCCGCCCCCAATTGCCAAGCCAAGAAGCTTTCTGATGCGACTGGCTCGTGCCCATTGCCAAACTACGAATACACCTGCCAGCCAAGTTAAAATCAGAAACAGTTTGATCAAAAGGATCATCATACCACAAGAAAAATTATTTCAATAATTTGATCCATTTTTTCAAATCAACAACAAATACAATCGTAGTAGATGATATCTAAGCGGATTCAAAGGACTCAAAATTTCAATCACAGGGACTGATGTTTGAATGGGTGTGTCCACATAACCGTTCACAGAATCATAAAAACTTACCTGTCGATCAGGAGGTAAATTTCGGCCTGTTAATTTTGAGTTTTGTGGTTCAACTCTGAGCGTGAAGGCAGTATCATTAGTTTTGAAAGCATAAACAGGTTGTCTTATAGGCTGATTATGACGTTTTGCCAGTTCATTAATCAAAATCAGCTTTTCATAGCGATGTTCTCTGGTGTCCTTCAAAAAAGTCAGTAATGACAGAACAGTGGCAGAATCAGTTTCTGATATTACCTGTTCCAATTGGTGAAGCAAAAGTGGATTTCTGGAAACCTCGCAGCCTAACGGGATTCTAAAAATAGCTCCTGCCAATAACACTCCTGCCAGAATTTTTTTCCATTTCTGGTTCTGATGCCATAGATGAAGAAATCCCAAAGTGGCCAATATAAAAAATCCTATTGCCAAATGACGGGTTGTAAAGGCATGATTCATGGCATGTTGCTTGAACAATAACTGCCAAGAGGCGCCAGCCAGCAAGAGGCAGATTGGTAGCCAATTACGTGTTTTGAAAGCGATTCGCAATCCCACGATTCCCAAGATCAGAACAACGGAACCGTAGTACCACAAACTGCTATAAAAGATTTTGGCGATATGCTTTACGATAGAATAATCAACGTCACTCTGAATGATACTGGTTCGTTCCATAAAGACTTTTTGAAAGTCCAGATATGCGGCATTCACAGAACCAAAATAAAACGCATTTTGTAAAAAATGGAGAGCAAACCCCAAAAAGAACACGCCTCCTGTCATTCCAACATAAATCACACTTTGGAGGCGATTCCATATTCCTTTTTTATGATTGTTGATGGCCAGATACCAACTCATCAGGCCCAGAAAAGGGACCAACTCAAAGTTAACACACATCGCCAGAAAGCACATTGTCAGATAAATTTTCGTCCGGTTTGTCACTAAAGCCCATAGTGCAACAGCCGTAATCAAATCGGAGTACGTATACAGACTGATATTTCCCAACCAGAAAATTTGCCATGCACTGTTGATGAGGATGACGCCAAAAACAATTTCCGGGAAATGATCAGAGGTGGGAATCAAATGCCGGATGCTTAAAATGAAAAATACCAACGCAACAATATTCAGAATAAGCATTGCTTTTTTCTGTGAATAAAATTGATGCAACCCAATTTTCTGCATCACACCGCTCATCACATTGGAACCCGGAGGAAAATGAGTGTACATGGGTTGGGTAACGCGTGCTTCCTCATAAGTATGCAACGCAGGCAGAAAATACAGTTGGATAAAACCGTGTTTTTCGAAATTGAGTCCAGATGTATAGGCTTCCAGTTCAGTAATCAAATCACCATGATAGTGTTCACGATACGCTGAAGGATCTGTAAATGCATGATAGGCCGAAATCGTGGAAACAATCAGGGCCATAATGACTAATGCGAATTTATAGGAAAACAGGAAGGAATATTTTTTTGATACAGGTGAGGATTGATGGAGAATGTTGAGCATGGTTTTCGGTTTACTGAAGAATTTAATTTATTGAGGAATTTTCACTGCTGTTTAACAGAGCCTGTTTCCGTGTAGATGTAACTGAATCCTGAGCGATAAAATCCGTATCGTGATTCAGAATATAGGTGGAAGCCAGCATCATGAAATAGCCTTCGATGACTTTTCGTAGAGATGACCAGCGAATTGCCTTGGATTCGCCGGATGGTCTGGTGTTGATTGCATAAGGGACTTCAGCATACAAGTATCCTTTTTTGATACACTTGATGAGTAGTTCTGTCTGGTAAAAAAAACCGCTACTTCGTAAGGAGATACCACGCAGAATGCTCCGGCGATACATCACAGTTCCGTTCATATAGTTGAGCAAAATGCCAAATGAAACATTGATGATCAACTTGTAAAGTTTGGAAATGAATTGCCTGACCTGAGTCCGGGCTTCCTTGTTATAGAAATAGGGTATTACAATATCCACATGATCCATCAGGGGAAAATATCGGATGATTTCCGAGGTATCATTTTCTCCATCACCAGGGATCATCACTACCACTTCGCCGTCAGCGGTCCAAACACCTTCCCAGTAAGACGCCCCGATTCCTTTGGGTCTCGCATGGGTGATCATTTTAATAAATGGATGTTGCTGTTTTAAGGATTCCACCATTTGCGGAGTCTGGTCCGTGCTGCCATCATTGATGACAATGATTTCCCCTGAAATATTGAGTTGTTCAAACGCCCGCACCACGTCATTCACCGCACCAATTATGTTGTTCTCCTCATTCAACGCTGGCATGATGACACTTAACTGATATTTTGAAGCAGAATTCCACTTTTGCTCAGACATAATACCTCTACTTGTGAAAAAAAGAATTAACTGTTTCTGCCACTCTTTCAATCACACGGACTGAATGCGTTTGATGAATGGGCAAGGTCAAAATCTTTTTTGACTGTAGTTCCACATTCGGAAAATCACCATATTTGTATCCCAGAGAGGCCGCCGCAGGTTGCAAATGAATTGGAATCGGATAATGTATTGCGGTTTCGATGCCACGATCCAGAAGATATTGTTTCAATTCATCTCTTCGATCAATTTGAATCACAAACGTATGATAGGTGTTGTATTCTACTGCACGTTCCGGTGGAATAAAAATATGTTCCTGATTCAGCAGTTTAAAATACGCTTCAGCATTATTACGCCTGCGTTCAATCACGCTGTCCAGACGACTCAGACGATAATTCAGGATGGCGGCATGCAAGGTATCCATGCGAGACACCAAGCCAAAGCGTTCCACTGTATTTCGATCAACCAGGCCATGATTGCGAATCAAGCGGACAAACCTTGCGATTTTTTCATCATTGGTTGTCAAAAAACCGCTATCGCCACAGGCATTCAGATTTTTTAGGGGATGAGCTGAAAAGCATCCAGCGGCACCTATGGCACCGCTCATTTTTCCATCATAGCGGGAGCCTATAGCCTGTGCCGCGTCTTCTACTACGGGAAGACCATATTTATTTGAGATCTCCATCAGTGGAGTCATGTCCGCCACACGACCAGTCAGATGAACCGGCATAATGGCCTTTGTTTTTTTGGTGATGGCACGCTCAATCAAATCAGGGTTGATATTCTGATCAGGCAACACATCCACAAAAACAGGTTTGGCTCCAATATGTACCACTGCGGCTGTCGAGGCTATAAAAGAATTGGGCGGTGTGATGACCTCATCTCCCGGACCAACACCCAAGGCCATTAAGGCAAATATCAGCGCGTCTGTTCCACTATTGAGCGCGATAGCGTGTTGGACCTGACACAGTTTTTTTATCTGTTCTTCAAAGCGGTCGACTTCATCCCCCCCAATAAGCTGCCCTCTCGACAAAACTTTTTCGACAATGGGTAATAATTCTTCCTGCTCTTCTTTCCATTGGGCACTGAGATCCACATAGGCGATTCTTGAATTATCGTTTGGCATAGAAATCCTTCACTGTTTGAAGCACATAATCCATTTCGTTCTTGGACAAATGCTGATCGCAAGGAAATGTGATGATATTTTTAGTATGTCCATCTGAAACAGGAAAATCGCCTTCTTTGTATCCCAAATGAGCCAATGCGGGTTGTCTGTAGATGGGAACAGGATAATGCACTTTGGCTTCAATCCCTTTTTCAACACAATATTTTAACAGTTCATCCCGTTGTTCGGCAAAAACGATATACAGGTGATAAACAATTTTGAAATCAGCGGGCCTTGGCGGAATTCTGATTTGGGATAGTTTTCCCAAATGCTGGTCATAGTATTTAGCGTTATCAATTCGTTTTTGCGCGATAGTTTTGGCATGAGGCAATAACCAGTTACCCACAACAGCCTGTAGTGTGTCCAATCTGGAATTACAACCCATCACGGTTACGGTATCACGGTCAGCCAAACCATGATTCCTGAGGAGACGTAGTTGCTGACATAGTTTTTCATCATTGGTGACAATCACGCCGCCATCGGACCACACATTGATATTCTTCAGGGGATGCAAGGAAAAAGCTCCTGTATTGCCCCAGGTTCCAGCGTTTTTATCGTCAATTGCGCCCAAAATTGACTGACACGCGTCTTCTACAACTGGTAGATTATGCTTCTTGGCTATAGGTAGCAATTTACGCATATCGGTCATATAACCGGTAAAATGAACAGGAACAATGGCTTTGGTTTTGGGGGTGATTTTTTCTTCAAGGAGATCCACATTCATACAAAAAGTATCATTACAGTCGACAAATACCGGTGTAGCTCCCAATTCAGCAATAGCCCCAACCGTTGCCACAAAAGTATTGGCCGTGGTGATCACCTCATCCCCATGACCAATCCCCAGTGCCTTGAGGGACAGTTTGATGGCATCTGTTCCTGAATTGACACCAATGGCATATTTAGCCCCCATCAATTCGGCAAAACTATTTTCAAATTCGGTCAAGGGTTTTCCCAAGGTAAAATCTCCAGTAGGTACAAAAGCTTTCAGTTGATCCCACAGATCTTCACAATCACCGAATTGTTGAGCCAGATAAGAATAACGAACGTGCATGAGTTTCTCCTGATAAATTATTGCAGATTGATGGATTGCATTCTTTTGATATTGAAATAGAACTCATTGGTCATAGAGTCCGGTAATTTCCCGTCTTCAAAGGCCTGTTTCAGATCCTCTGAGGCCTTACGGATAGAATGTGTGGGCACAAAACCCAATACATTTTTGATTTTTTCCGAAGAGATATGGTAGGAGCGATTGTCATTACTTGGTGTTTTGACCAGACGAACATCTTCACCTACTACATCACGCACCATTTCTGCCAACTGAGTCACGGTAAAGTTTTCATCACCCGCGTTAAAAATTTCTCCGGCGATTTTTTCTGAAGGAGCGTCCAGAAGGGCGACATAGGCGCGTACCATGTCTTCAATATGGATGTTGGGTCGACGTTGCTCTCCACCAAAAACTGAAATTTCACGTTTATGGTAGGCCAGATTTGTCAGAATATTAACCACCAGATCCAGACGTTGGCGTGGAGAATAGCCACATACTGTAGCTGGGCGGATGGTGACAGTGGTAAATGCCGGAGATTGATATTCTGCCAGAATTTTTTCGCAGTCCGCCTTAAACTTTGAATAATCCGTGAGTGGTTCCAACGACATACCTTCATGAACATTAGGCGTTTCCTTGATGCCATAAACGCTGGAAGAAGAAGCATAAATAAACCGTTTTACTCCAGACTCTTTGCTGACCTCAACCAACGGGCGAAACGCGTCAAGATTGATCGATTTTCCTAATGAAGGATTTAATTCAAAACTGGGATCATTGGAGATACAGGCCAGATGAATGACGGCATCATGTCCGGGAATAGTTTGCTTCAACAAGGCAACATCTCGAATATCTCCTTTGATTTTGTTCAGTTGGGGATGATCCGCAATGACATGTTCTCCATACATCATCAGATCAAGGATTGAAACCTTGTAGCCTTTTTCCAGTAGTACAGGAACCAGTCTAGCTCCAACATAACCGGCACCACCTGTAATATAAACGCTTTTAAATGACATTTTTACCTCATGACAAAATAGGTTGAAGATAATGGAGATATTCACGCAATTGTTGATGGGAAACAGGTATGTTCCCAATGTTTCTGACGGCCAGAGCGGCCACACACGCACCTAAAGCCGACGCTTCAGGCAAACTATGTCCTGTACACAAACTAACCGCCAACGCTGATATCAATGAATCGCCAGCTCCTGCGACATCCACAGGATTGGTCGTCATGGCAGGAAAGTGCTGGGATCGAATAAACTCATTCCCCTGTTCCTTGCTGTAGGCAATGAAACCATTAGCGCCTAATTTCAAAACCAGATTTCTTGAATCAGTTTTTTCCATGAGCGTATGGGCAATCCATTCGACACCATCCTCATTATTCCCCAGCGCGATACGCGCTTCTTTCTCAGTGGGGCACAAAAGATCAAATTGCTTGAATTTAGACACATCACCAATTTGGGAACTGCACTGAAGATCGCCAAATAACCTGAGGTGATGTTTCTTTGCCAGGTCAAGGATGACTTCCTCGATTCTGGGCGTGATCACACCATAAACAAAATCACACACCAGGATACCATCCACCTCAGGCGCAAGTTTTCTTAATTTTAAAATAATCTGGTCTTCAATGCTTTCAGGAAGGGAATGTTCTTTGAGTCTGCTGACTCTGAAGAGTTTCTGATGTTCAACCATATATCTGATTTTAAAAGTAGTTGGTCTGCTTTTGTCATCAAATAAATGATATTGAATTCCTTGCCGTTCCAGTTCTTGTCGGACCATTGTAGCAGGAAGATCCTGTCCGACCACCGATACATATTGACACTGAGCGCCCAGAGCCTTGACATGGGCCGCCACAATGGCCGCTCCGCCAACAAATTCTCGTGTCTCGAGTTCTCGAACCACCAGTACAGGAGCTTCAGCACTCATCCCCAAAGCATCACAAGCAACATACTGATCAACAATCGTGTCACCAATAACCAACATTCGACAATTGGAAAATACATCGAGTTGTTTTTCCAGTTGTTTCATATTAATTCCCTGTTTTACACAGGCATAATGAAATTGCTGCAATCGCTCACGTTCCAGTTCCTGTAAACTTCCATGCAGCAAATCAGCGGTGGCATATCGAACATCTCCGGCATGAAAAATAACCTGGCCGCCCAACTGATTCACCAAATCAATCTGGTTCTGGATTTCAGAACGTCTCTCTTCCTCAAACTCCTTCCCTAAAACAACAATTTCAGGACATAGCCCGGAAATGATGTCTTCAACACTTCCTTGTTCTATCGCCACCACATAATCCACAGAATGGAGTGCGTTCACGCCTTGTAAACGCTCTGTAAGAGAATAATAGTGAGCCTTGTATTTATCAGCAATGTGAGTTTCACCTAATACACCCACAACTACAATCTGCCCCAATCCCTTGGCATATTCGAGAAAACGCAAATGTCCGGGATGAATGACATTGAAGTGACCATAACAAAAAATCACTTTTTGATGATTTTTTTTCCAGGATTGACGTTGTTCAACCAGATTGGAAACGGTGATGATTTTAGATTGAAGAGTCATAAAGCAACTGATTTATGTATTGATGGATAGGATGTTGTTCAAACTTTTCTTGCCAGACTGTCGAGGGAAGTTCTTCAAAGAAAAATGGAACAGGATCATTTTGTACAGCTTTAAAATTGGGCAGGGTGCCAATATCCCGATGGCACAGATCATTGTGCCACGTCGCGATGTTCCCTATAAATTGAGGAAGAATCTGAGTGCTCATGTCTGTTACATCAGAAGGTTGTTTCAACAACCACTCCAGGATGTGATGATCCAGAAAATAGACTGCGGCGTTCGCCAGATTCCCGGGAGGGTTTTTTACTTTTTCATGAAACTCCCGGACAACTCCCTGAGGGTCCAGTTTGACAATACCACAAGCATGAGGAATCGTGGTGCTGTAAGTCATCATGGTCATCAATGTTTGAGGAGGTCTGCGTGTCTGGTGATAATCCAGAAAGTCCTGGAAATCACAACAACAGTAATTATCTGTATGAATTAACAGGATATCATGTCCCTTGAAAAAATCCGCATTGGCCCGAAGTGTCCCGGCTGTGCCCAGCAACACGGGTTCGTAGCTGGTTTCCACCCAGCCTTCATATTGAGGTTGCTTCAGAAAATCCCTGAAGGGTTCCGGAATATAGTGCAGGTTCACCAGTACGCGTTCAATTCCTGAACGCCTGAGTGTTTCCAGCCAATATTCCAGAAGGGGTCTTTTTCTGACAGGCATCAGACATTTGGGCCAGAGATCCGTCAATGGCCGCAAGCGTGTGCCTAGCCCTGCTGACAAAAGCAATGCGCGAACTCCCATTAGCCCTCTTTACCCAAATAGCGAAACCAATCTTTGGTCGCATCAGCAATTTTGTCCGGTGTCCAGACGGGTGCCGCTCTCCAGTAATCAATATTTTCCAGGAGGGAGGCTACGCCTTGTTCAATAGAAACCTTGGGTTCCCAGCCTAGTTCTGTACGGATTTTGGTCATATCAGCAAAAGTACAGTCTGGTTCTCCAGGCCGCTTGGGAATATGAATTTTCTCTCCTTGTAACAACTCTACCAGACGATTGACAGAAATCGTTTTTCCGCTGCCAACGTTATAGATTTCCTGTTTTTTATTGCTTTTTGCCGCAGTAAGCACGGCTTGTGCCACATCCGTCACATAGGTAAAATCACGGGTTTGGTTTCCATCCCCTACAACAGTATAAGGTTTTCCCGCCAGTTTTTGAGCCAGAAACACCCCCAGGACGGCTCCATAGGTTCCTGAAGTTCGTGAGCGAGGACCATAAACATTAAAAAAACGTAGAGACAATGCCGGCAGGTCATAAACCTGTGCCCAGTGCATGACCAGTTCTTCGCCAATGCGTTTCGTCAAGGCATAAGGATATTGGGGACGAATGGGCGCATCTTCACGTGTAGGATAATGATCAGGAATGCCATAGCAGGAAGAAGACGCGGCATAAACAAGTCGTTTGATTCCATATTTTGAAGCGGCCTGCAATACATTGAATGTACCATCCACATTGGCACGGAAATAGGCTTCAGGATTCTGAATCGAGGGAACAATATCCGCCAGCGCCGCGATATGGAAAACCCAATCCACGCCATCAAACTTACTTTGCCATTCCCCTTTGATTCCCAAATCACATTCCATCAGCTCAATTTTGTCTGCGACATGTTTCAAATTATCGGGTCTTCCCGTACTGAAATTATCCAGTACCATAACCTGATGCCCTTCTCTAACCAGAGCATCCACGAGATGACTACCAATAAATCCTGCTCCGCCTGTAACAATTGTCTTCACGTTGATTCTCCTTAAACGGGATTTGCAAATAACCACTGCATACACATGTGTCCCACCACCATCTGCAAATCTTCTGAAATCTGCATGTCAGCAATGGGGAAATGAATAGGAATCTGTGCAAGCTTCAAGGCTTTTCCACCGCTATAACCCAGAATGGCAAACGTTTTCATTCCCATCGAATTACCAACTTCCAACGCCTTCAGGATGTTGGGAGAATTACCGCTACCGGACAAGACAATCAGTACATCATCCGCTTGAGCTTTCACGCGCAATTGCTGGGAATAAATTTCTTCGTAGGAAATATCATTGGCCAGACATGTCAAGATCGCAGGATTGGCGGGAAGTGCTTCTACACGTAATCCTAACCCCGTATTTTTTGCGATCCCATAGATATAATCATTGGCCAAATGAATGGCATTTCCCGCGCTTCCTCCATTGCCGCACAAATACACATGATGCTGTGTTTTCCATGCTTCCCGAAGCGTCATTGCCAATTGATGAACAGGCTCCCAATCAAAATTTTTGAGAGTTCCTTCCAATCGTTCTACATAAGCCTTATAGAGTTCAAGCATATTTTCCTGTCGGTTGTAGTTAATCACCAGGCAGTCCACCCGCCATCCACCATAAAATTCTGTCCAGTAACATACTCTGAAAGGTCACTTGCCAAAAAGGCAATTATTCCTTTAAAGTCCTGTTCTGAAGCCATTCGCCCCATCGGGGTCAGTTTGCAATATCGTTGATGAAACGCTTCAGGCTGGTTACGCCAGATGCCCCCTGGAGAAATCGCATTGACCCTGATATTTGGCGCAACATTGGTTGCCATCCAGCGTGTGAGTTGAATCAATCCGCCTTTGCTGGCGGCATAAGCTGCGGGATTTCCCATGGAGGTTCCTTCATACAGACTCATATTAGGTCCGACAACACCATAAGTAGAGCCGATATTTATGACCGAACCATGCCCTGAGGCTCGCAATAAATCCAGACAACTTTGTACCAGGACAAACGGCGCTGTCAGGTTTACTTCCAAAGCACGACGCCACGTTTCACTGGACTGCTGATCAAATGGAACACCCCAGCCTTTTAATTGTGAAGTTCCGACAAACGCGCTGTTATTGATTAAAATATCAAGACGTCCAAAATGTTTCTGTATCTGATCTTTCAGACTCAAGATTTCCTCTTCTTTTTCCAGATCCAGAACAATCGGCAACACTGGTACAGAATGTTTACTCGCCAGAGATTGAGCCGCCTGTTCACACGCGTCTCGCTGTATATCAACCAATACAACATGAGCGCCTAATTCAGTCAGTGCTTCCGCAAAGGTTTGCCCCAAGTGCCCAGCCCCTCCTGTAATGACAGCAACTCGCCCTGTTAAATTCATCAGTTCCTGTATGCTTTTCATGTTAATTTCTCCTGTCGTTGCAATAAAAATTCGGCCATTTCCAAATCCAGTGGCGTATCGATATCAATCGCTCTTTCCGTGGGAATCATCACGGCCTGAAGTTTACCCTCAAAAATTCCCTGTGCGTTCATAATGAATGACGGACGGCTCACATAGGCTACCGTGGTCATATCGAATATCTGAAACGGGACATCTTGTCGGCGAATGACTTTTTTTTCCAGAGACATGGCCAGTTTTATTTCACCAGAGGGTTCCACCCTGACCATATTGAAAGCCGGATGACGTGTGGTTGGGGTGATTGTAATCACCATATCCGCATCAGAATTTAATAGTTTTTCAATGCAGGCATCCACATCCTGGACACTTCTGAGTGGAGAGGTGGTGGGGAGACTGACAAAAACATCAGGATAAGGAATGTCCCGCTGTTTTTTTAGTTCTTCCAGGGCGTGCTGCCAGGCGTTCCATTCCGCAGTATTGTCCTGAGCCAGTTCCGCCGGTCTCATGAATGGAACTTTCGCGCCTGCCTGTTTGGCACACTCTGCAATCTGGATACTATCCGTTGAAACGATTATTTCCTTGATAAACCGCGATTTTTTCGCAGTTTCAATGGAATAATGAATCAGTGGCTTTCCATGGAGGGGAATGATATTTTTATTGGGAATACCTTTGGAACCACCTCTGGCAAAAATAAAACCTGTCACATTCATGGCTACTGAACTCCGTTGATGATCCGTTTGCCTTCTCGCATTGATAATTGTGCTTTTTCAATCAATTCCAATATTGCCAACCCTTCCTGAAAAGAACATACAGAGGATTCCTGACCTTCAAGAATGGTCTGATGCATGAACCGATATGTATCATTTCGTTGTACCGGAAATGACAACACTTCCTGACCAATGGTCAGGGTATTATTGACCAGGTCTGCTTTCATACTCATATTTTCGGTCACACAAATAATTTCTCTCCGGGTTTGATGATCCAGGTAATTCATCTGGATGGTCACCAGTGGGCATCGCTCGGTCTGTAGCATGAGAGCATAAGCATCTGTTCCCTGAATTTCTAACGGACTGATGTGTCCTCCCAAGGCTGAGACGGTTTGCCAAATGCCTGTTAACCAAAGAACATAATCGAGTTCATGACTCAGTTCATAAAGAACGCCCCCACCTTCAGCAGAAGACGCTGAGGAAGATTCACACAATCGATAATCCCGGGCAGGACGCCAATTCGGAAGATAGGACCCTACATACACGTGGAGGCACAATATTTTATTTTGATACAACCGGTTTTTGAGTTCCTGGATCACTGGATGAAAACGCAAATTATATCCGACCCGAGAACTGGCGTGCGACATTGTGGATGTCGGTAAAGATGCGAATATAGGTTTTTCAATGAGTATTGTTCCTTGATATCCTTCGGCTTGAAGGTGAAGAAATGTGGTATAGTGCTGTGGGGTGGCATTCGAAATGACGATATATTCAAAATGATGAAGATTCTTCAATTCATTCAGCGAATGACATACCGGATAAGGGATATCCTCTCGTTGTGAGATTACATGAATTTCATGCCCCAACTCATGTAAAACAGTAGCATGCCGTTCTCCAATCGAGCCATAACCAATAATCAGGATTTTCATGACTGCCAATCAAATGGAGGAAGTGGAAAAATATTCATGAAATTCGCCATTGGCTCTTTTGAAATCCTCAACCTGACCAATATCAATCCAGTATTCTCTGATGGGAAATACTACTGTTTCCAGGCCAGCATGCATTAACTTCTGAAATAATTGTGGCATGTCAAAAAAATAATGGGATGGAATATAACTTAATGCAGGCGATGACAATACATAAATACCCGCATTCACAAAAAAACGTTGCACAGGTTTTTCTTCAATAGCTTGGATACGATAATTCTCAATCTGTACCACTCCATAAGGAACCTGAAAATCATATTCCCGAACACACATGGTGGCGATAGAGTGATGTTCCCTATGATAGTTCAGCAGGTTGATAAAATTGACTTTAGTCAGAATATCTCCATTCATGATAATCATGGGTAATTCAGGCGGATTATCGATAAGACTCAATGCGCCAGCAGTACCCAGGGGGTCTTTTTCTTGCAAATACCGGATTTCTATCCCTTTTTTGGAGCCATCCCCAAAGTATTCCCGAATTTGCTCACCCAGATAGTTGATGGAAATATAAAAACGATAAAAGCCCGCATCAATGAAGTTATCCAGAATTGTTTCCAGGAGTGGTTTTGATCCAACTTTCAACAAAGGCTTGGGGCAATCTCTGGTCAGTATTCCCAAACGTGTTCCCAATCCACCTGCCATCAATACCACCCAGTTGTCATAACGGGCGGGTTTCAGCATTTCATCCAGCAATTTCAATCCAATGACACGTTGGTCTTTGTCGAGTATGGGAATTTGGTGGATTTGCTTTTGCTTCATCAAAGAAAAAACCTGCTCCTCAGAGTCATCCACTGAAGCTGTTTTAGGGCTCCGTGACATCACTTCGTCGAGAGGATGCTGCAGCGTAAACCCTTTGAGCAACCCTCTACGAATGTCTCCATCGGTCACAGTTCCCAAGAGATGATTCTCTGAGTCAACAACCATAACAATTTGCAAAGCCTCACGCTCCAGCAACTGAATAGCGTCTTGCAAGGTTTGTGAAGATTGAAGAAGGGTTTTATGCCAGTCTTTCATAAGTCATTTTTCTCCGGAAGATCATGGAATGATTTTTTCAGAATCCCCACTAATGGAAAACTTTTCAGGATAGTTTTGATCTGGGTGGAAGCACCACCTTCTCCGTATGGGTTATGGACTGATTTTAGTTTCGTTTGAAATTCTGGAGAAAAAAGTTGTTCCATCGCTTTTAAAATTTGTAATTTTTGGGGAACACAATCAATGACACTTTCGGCTTTGATCCGTCCTTTTTGACGATCCCCGATATTGATCGTTCCAATTCTGAAACTGGGAGCTTCACATAGGCCACTGGACGAATTTCCGATTACCGCATCCATAAATTGCAACGCTGAGAGATATCGAAGTTGTCCTAATGAGGTAAACGATATAGAGGTTTGGGGATGCTCTGCTGTGTATTGATCTATCATGCTGCTGATGATTCTTCCATCCGTGTCCGCATTGGGTTTGGTAAAGATAAGATGGGTTTCTTTTTGTTCTGACAGGGCTTCCAGCAATTCATTCATTTGCCCTGCAGATGTTTGATTTTCCAAAGTAACCGGGTGAAAAGTAATCAACAAATTTCGGGTTCCCAGCTTAAAACCAATCGATTGTTCCAACGCGTCTCTGGAAAGTAATTTAAGGCGCTGGATATTATCAATACCCAAGCCTCCTACATTAAAAACTCTATCCGGTGATTCACCCAACTGAATCACACGCTTGCGATATGCTTGAGTTGCGACAAAATGTAAATGCGACATTTTTGTGACAGCATGTCGGATAGATTCATCAAAAGCACCTTCTGTAGTTTCTCCGCCATGTAAATGAGCAATAGGGATTTTTGTAATCATTGCTGCGCTGGCAGCGGCGAATATCTCAAAACGATCTCCTAAAACCACTATAATGTCAGATTTCAACGCATCCCAGACATCCGCAAAGCCAATAATTGCGACCCCGATTGATTTGGTAACACCAACAGAAGTATCAGAGGAAAAGAGCATTTCCACTTTTTTATGAATTGGAAACCCATCTTTCTCAATTTCCTTCCAGGTCAGTCCGAATTCTGGAGAAAGATGCATTCCTGTAACAACCACTTGCAACTCAAGCGCAGGATCTTCCTGAAGCTCTTTCATAAGCCAGTATAACAAGCCATACTCTGCTCGGGAACCCGTAACAACCGCGATTTTTCGCTTCATGATTTGATCCTCTGGTTTCAGAATTTTCTATAATTCAATCAATTCATCTTCCTGGAAATTTCGTATAGCTTTTTTCCCTATAATTTCATCCCACCGCATGGGCGAAATTCCATTGCCAGGACGTTTGACCGTTAAATTATCTTCAGAAAACAACTCCCCTGCCTGGATCACCCGTTTGGCCATAATGGATTTCCGGGCAATGATTTTATTTTTCAGTTCACTGGGGCTAGGATGTTTGATTCCTGTTCCAAACGCTTGTTCTACATTTCTGATAGCCTTAACCATTGCCTTGAGTTCATGAGGTTCCAGACTGGCTTTATGATCAGGACCTTCCATGTTGCGATCCAAGGTGAAATGTTTCTCAATGACTTGGGCTCCCATTGCGACCGCCGCAATTGGGATTTCGATACCATGCGTATGATCCGAATATCCAATACGAACTCCAGGAAAAGCACTGGCTATTGTTTGCATGGCACGCAAATTCACATCCTGCAGGGGGGTGGGGTACTCTGTGTTACAATGGAGAAGTGTGATTTGATCATAAGAAAGCCCGGCCTCCAGAAACACTTGAAGGGTTTGCTCAATCTCTCCCAGCAAGGCCATACCTGTTGAAATAATCACAGGTTTCTTCTTTTTTGCAATTTGACGTAAGTAAGGAAGGTTGGTGATTTCACCGGATGGGATTTTAAACAGCTCAATTCCCAGTCGGTCCAACAATTCAATACTGTCCAGATCAAAGGGGGTGGAAAGAAATTCAATGGAGCATTTCTTACAATGCTCCATTAGAAGAAGGTGCATCTCCTCGTTCAGTTCCAGTCGTTGCAACATCTCCAGTTGAGATTCTTTTTCTGAGGTGGTCTGTGTCTGGTATTTTGCCTTGGGAGCCTGTTTGCTGGCAATATTTTTTGCCTGAAAGGTCTGAAATTTAACAACATCCGCTCCCGCATCTACAGCAACTTCAATCATTTTTTTGGCTAACGCCAGTGAGCCGTTATGGTTGACCCCGGCCTCTGCAATCAGATAAACATGGTCTCTCATTAGGTATCTCCTGTTTGAGGCGGTTTGAGCAAAGTTCCATCAGGGATGTTTCTCATAATGGACATTCCACCTCCAATCAAGCAGTTTTGACCAACTGTGATATATTCCCTGGTAACGCTATTGCTACCAAGAAAAGTTCCCTCACCGATGCAGGTTCCCCCGTTCACAATAGCTCCTGTGGAAATATGGCAATGATCCGAGATCAATGCATCATGCTCAATCAAGGACTTGGAGTTAAGAATGCAGTTGCATCCAACCTTGGATCCAGCATTCACAACACTCCCGTGCATTACAATAGAGCCTTCTCCAACAGAAGCATGAGGGGATACGTAGGCTCTTGGGGAAATAATCACTGGGAGGGGGGCCTTCAAACGCTTGAGCATCTTATAGAGATTCTGTCGGGGGTTTGGGGTTTTAATATGTCCGATTGTAATCAGGAAGGAATATCCTTGCTTTACAAGCTCAGGAATTTGCTCATCCTGTCCAATGATAGAATACCCTAATACTGTTTCTCCCAACCTGGAGGGAATATCAAGAATCCCGGCAATCGTAAACTTGTCCTCTTGTTCAATCACATCAATACAGGAATGACAATGTCCGCCACCGCCTACAAGAATCAATGATTTCTTCATAAAGATTACTTCAATGGTTTTTTAACCACATAAGGATTTTCAGGATTTACAACCAGTTTTTGTTGTCTGGGATCAATCAGAACATCCATATCTTCCATCGGAATAGCACCCAGAAGCACTTCTGAATCTCTTGGAAGAACCATGGCCCGAACAGTAGTGGAACGATTTTGAAATCGCACTTCTACAGGTACCACCACATCCAGACAAATTCGAGTACCATCAGCTAACTCAGCAAATTGTTCATCCACTTTTCTCAAATCCAGTTGCGTCCGAATATCCTCATTCAGGGCAAGCATATAAGCCCCGGAATCCACCAAAGCTTTTACTTTCATTTTTCGGACTTTTTTAGGAGAGAGCAGGCCTTCTTCCACTAAAACCAGATCTGCTCCTCGCACAATTTCAATATCAGCATAAACCAGTCCCATTAAGCACTTTCAATTCAATAGTTTCTCAGTTTTACAAGGGAACGAATCCCACCCATTTTACCTTTCGATAGAATCAATCAAGTGTGAGCTACTTGGAATATTGATCAAGCGTTGTTCGATACTTTCCGCAACAGACAATCGCATTTTGGGACAAGACTGATACATGGGCAATTTATGAAGCAATGTCCATGCTGGACGGGTCATGATACCGATGTCATTTGTAGCGGCCAATATTGAATCCCGTTGGGATGCATAGTCGGGTTCAAGAAGAATCGCATTGAGCCAGTAGTTGCTCCTGGTGTTCACAGGCTCTCGAACAAAATGAACCCCCGGAATGTTTGAAAAAGCAACTTCATAGAGTTCAGCCAATTTACGTTTTTTATCCAGAAAAGAGGGTAGCTGTTCCAGTTGCGCGCACCCTAAAGCTGAGTTTAGATTTGGCAACCGATAGTTGTACCCTGACTGATCATGAAAATATTCCCAACGATGTGGAACCTTTGCCGTAGTTGTCAGATGTTTTGCTAATTTAGCTAATAGCGGGTCTGAGGTCAGAATGGCACCGCCACCGCCGGTTGTGATAATTTTATTTCCATTGAAACTCAGTGACGATACTTTTCCCCAGTTCCCGGTATGCCTGCCTTTATAAAAACTTCCCAGGGATTCTGCGGCATCCTCAACCAGCACCAACTTAAATTTGGCCGCAAGCTCTGTCAATGCATCCAGATCGGAAGGATGTCCAAACGTATGCATGGGAACCAGTGCCTTTATTGGTCTTTGGGTTTGGCGATTGAAACAACGATTATCACGAACATCCGCGAACTCATCCAGATAGGCGTTCAACAAAGGAACATCTATCCCAAGATTCACTTCATTGCTTTCCACAAAATGAGGAACGGCCCCACAATAAGCCACAGCGTTGGCCGTTGCGACAAATGTCAACGAGGGAATCAGAACTTCATCGCCCTGTTCCACACCAACCAGTTTGAAGCAGATATGCAACGCCGCGGTTCCATTGACGGTCGCCACAGCGTATGGACTTCCTGTAAACTCTGCCAGTTTCTGCTCAAACAGATCCACATACTTGCCAACAGAAGACACCCATCCAGTATCCAGACATTCTTTCACATAGACCCATTCATTCCCCTGAAATACAGGCTCATGAAGTGATATAAATTCACTGGTGGGCAAAACACTCTTGATTGCCTGAACTATTTCTTGAACAAAGGAAGACTTACTCATACTGAATTTCGTAATTCCCATAATAATTTCGGTTGGATTCAACCTGATCAAATAAATGTTGATTTAACGCACTAATAACCTCTTGGACGCCATCTCCAACAGTATAAATTGGCTCAAAGTATAGAGCTTTTTTTATTTTCTGAAAATTGACACGGTAATTTCTGGGATCACTTCCTTGTTCCTTGTAACTGACCTTTCCTTCAGGAATATACTTCAGGATTTCATTAATGATCATTTTCTTGGTGTAATTATTAGCTTCGCCTCCGGCATTAAATACTTGGAAGGCAACTCTTTCCTGGGGGGCTTCCAATGCCCTTCGAATAATCAAAGAAAAATCTTTAGTATGACAATAAGGACGCCACGTGTCACAATCATAGACCAGCAAATCATGTTTCAAATAGAGTTCACGGACGAACTCACTCACGCTCAGATCAAACCGCATTCTCGGCGAAAGACCAAAAGCTGTCGCAAATCGGAAAATGACCGGACAGTAATCCACTTTTCCCTGAAGACTTAGCAAATGCTGTTCCGCAGCAACTTTTGCTTTAGCATAGAGAGATAAAGGTGTAAGTTCATAATGTTCATCAGCCAGTGCATTCTCCGGAATCAACCCATAATTGGAACAGGTTGAGATCAGAATTACCCGATTTAAATTTTTCCCATTAAGTTGATCAATAAGCTTCTGAATGCCTGCACTATTAATTTTATCAGAAGCTAGTGGATATTTCTTTGTAATGGGATCTCCCACTAACCCTGCCAGAATAACCACATCGGTAATACCTATTAAGGATCGCTCCACAGTGTCGCTATCGCACAAATCACCATGCATGAATTCATAATCAGGATTAGACAGGTAGGGCAAAATGGCCTGCTGATTCTGATATATCAATAAATCCAGAGTTCGCACCTGGTATCCCCCTCCCAACAGGTATCCTGTCAAAACACTGCCTATATATCCCCCACCACCTATCAGTAAAACTTTACGTTGATGGACATCAGGATGCAGTTTATAAAAACGGATGGCTTCATTGAAAATTTCGACCTGATAGGATTCTGGTAAATTTTGATTTAACTCAAAAGCGGATTGTTGAGCTTGATTGATTTGGTGTCGTTTTAATTTAGGCATAAATTTGATTAATCAAGAAGGAATTGAATTAAAAAATTGTAAAGGCAAAAACCACATTTTCGGACAGTCTCCTGACAGGGTTATGTGATGACGGGATATTTATCATGAATGTAAGCCTCTGTGTTTTGAACAATTTTCTGTAAATTTGGAATGAGACTCATGGTCATTTGAAACAATTCAATCAGATTGGTTCTTTCATACTCATGAGCTATCTGATTGCGTAATTCTCGAATCAAGCGAACCTGATCCACAGAATCAATCAACGCCCGTTTGTGCATCCGATTCATGACATCGATCAAGGTTCCACGATCCTGAAATTCAACTTCGTCCAGGCTCCGAAATATCTTTTGCAGCAACAGATCACTTAATCGGGAAAATCTTGATGTCAGCGCCTCAAGATGATCATAGTCCTCCTCGGAATAGATTTCTTTATTCAACAGATCGAGACATATTCCATAGGACCGGTTAAGCCAGTGAACAGCTTCTTTTAACTTCAGCAGATGTTCATGCAAGATCGCGATGCGATCCGTTTGGGTCATAGGAGAATCCCCTCATTCATCACCATTTTTTGAAAGGTGGTGTGTGCCTGTTCCGTTACAAGCAGGTCAATTTTTTGTTCACCTAATTGGTCGTATAAGCGTAATTTGATGTTGAGTTGCTCTTTCAATCCAATTTTTTTGGAAAGCACCAGCAGATCGATATCGCCCCCCTTGGCATCATCGTTGGTCCGAGAACCAAACAGATAAATTTTTGTGTCTGCGTCAACGGCATAAATGGTTTGTTTGATGGTCTGAATCTGAAAATCCGACAATCTCATGAAACCTCTTTAAACTTCATTTTTCGTCTGCCTGGGGATATCCCCAGGTTTCGTTGCAAGGATTCAATATTCGATATATTGAGGACAATCCGGCACCATTCTGGAAGTCGGCAGTTTATCTTCCGGATCGAAAAAACTCATATTCCCTTGTTCATCACAAATCCAGACCTCCTTGGCCCCTTTTTCAAAATAGAGTGCGGCCTTATTCAACATTTTTGTCCAACTGTTGCTGGGAGATTTGACCTCAATACAAATTTCAGGCGCAACCGGAGAGGCCTCCTCCTCCTTGACCTGTTCAAAAAGCTCGTCGGAAATCCAGACAACATCGGGTGATTTAACGTTATCCACCGTCATGACCGGAAATTCGGGAGGACATATTCCGTGAAGTAATAATTTTTCCAATAAAACCTGAATACGCCTTACATACACGGAATGCCGCACCCGTACAGGACTCATAACGATATCGCCGTCCCTGTTCAATTCAATTTTATAGGGGAGATCCTGTAAACAGGGATCATTACACACTTCCAGCCAGTTCATAATTTTTGCCAATGCGAATTATTAGCCGTTGAAATACCATGTCATTTCAAAAGTGAAACAACGTTCATTAATCATGATAAATAGGATGAGTGTTCTGAACAATAACACGGGTTCCTTCCATGTCAATCTTGAAGGGGACCCAGACTTTAATGGAGGACAGAGCCTGTTTGATGGCCTCGTGTTTTTGTGGGGGCGCCAGAAAAAAAATAAAACCACCACCGCCTGCGCCCATCAGTTTTCCGCCAAAGGCCCCTGCTTTTCTGGCTGTCTCATACAAATCATCAATATGATTATTGGAGAGATTATGGGTCAGTTGACGTTTCATTCGCCAGCTTTTGTCCAACAAGGAGCCAATCAACTCTAGGGAGTCATTCCGAATAAACGCTTTGAGGGCATCCTGAGCCAATGACGAAATTTCCGTCAAAATATCGGAAGACTTACATTGCTTGATATTTTCAATGTGGGTGTGGGCATATTGGGAGGATTCTCGACTGATTCCACTGAACCCCAACAAAATATGATTTTCCAGTGCGTTCAGATAATCCGGCGGAAGAATCAGGGGCCTTGTGGTGTAACGGTCACCCGGTCCCATTTCAATAATCTGCATCCCGCCGAATGCCGCCATGATCTGATCCTGAATACCCACGTGCTCGCCAATCAATCGCTGTTCCACATGGATGGCTTCATCCGCCAATTGACGTTGAGAGACCATCCTGTAATTCAGAGCATGGAGCGCATGGAGCAGTCCCACGGTAAAGGAGGAGCTTGACCCAATTCCGGAACGCGCAGGAAGGTCGCCAACATTATGAATTTCCAAACCATCTTCAATATTGAGAAATTTGAGACAATGCTTGATGGAAGGATGGATGATTTCGTCAACGGACTGCACTGATTCGATTCTGGAATAAACGATCCGAGTCTTGTGCTCAAAGAAAGGCGGTAGTTTTCTAACAGTCAAATAACAATAACGGGCAAGCGCGGAAGCAATAATCACTCCACCATGCTGTTCGAACCATGGACGATAATCAGTGCCTCCCCCAAAGAAAGACAAGCGATAGGGCGTTCGAGTGATGATCATAACATGCCTGTTATGCTTTCCATGATTCATAGAACCAGAAATCGGTCTTCATTCGACTCTCGCTTGAGAAATATTTGGGTATCACGCAATGTTTCAGTTTTCCTGAAATCGACATGATGAACAAGGCATTATTTCAGTTTTAGTGGCTTTGGAACGCTCAAACAAAATGATTATGCGTCAAAGTTTTCTGTTTTATTTTTCGAGGGTTCCTTGCCCTGCAATCATACACATATTGCAGGTTTTTTTTCCGTAGCGGAAACAAGGAAGTTATCGATTCGTCTAACACCAGAAAACCTGAATTGTGGCAGACAGCGCCGACGATACCAATATTCCGCAATGCGATCTTAAACGCATATAATTCTCGTACCATGTCTTCGAAAGACCTGAATTACGAATATAAATTTTGGCCAAGCTTCGCCATTTGCCTTACATTTCGCTACAGGCAATAATAAACAGAGTTACGTTAGAGCTGTCATCCTGATAATACAATCGGCTATCTTTAGCTTATTACAGCAAACAATGTCTATTGGACAATTGTCAGATAAACCGGGTCTTGTTCCAATGGTTCTACATGGTCTGGATTGACTTCAATCGCAATCGATCCTGGAACTGAGTCTACGCTGATTCGGAGAATTTTTTTATTGATTCGATCCACACAACCTACTAACCCTTTCAAAAGCCCTTGAGTGATTCTTACTCTGTCTCCCACTGCAAACTGAGGCGATTGGACGCATTGTCCTATGTAGTTTTCCAGAAGTCTGAGGTTGTCAATTTCATTTTGGGGTACTGTGAGTACGGATTGACTGGTTTTCAACAATTCAATCACACCGAGCGTTTTTAAGAGTTCCAGATGAGTTTCAGGATTCAGCAGGGTTTGTACAAACATGTATCCATTAAAAATCGGTTTGGTTAAAAGTTTTTTCCGATCTTTTCGCTGACTCCATTCCTGATATGTAGGGTTGAAAATATGGAATTGTTTATTCTTAAGCGCACGCTCAACCTGCTGGTTGAATTTTGTACGAATGCGCATCACATACCAGCTTTCGTGTGGGTTGTAATTCATCGGATTACTTTGAGCTTTCTTCGTGCAAAGAATCTTCAAGATGATGAATCACCTCTCTGCTTTTACGATAAATATCTCGAGCTGTTTCATATCCTGATTCGGGCAACACAACCCGTAACAATTCAGCACCTATGATACGATATTGTCCGCCAACTTTTGCGGCTCGAATCACGCCTGTTTTCAATAGTCGCATCATGGTAGTGCGAGAAATTTTCAGCAATTTTTCAGCTTCTTCACGGGTGTAGACCGCATTTTCTAAAATTTCTGGCATAATCCTCATCCCAATATTAATTGTTTAATATGATTCAAGGATGTATCAAGATGTATCAAGATGTCAAGAAATTTTCTGTAACAGGATTCTTTCTTTCCTTGTAGAGATAAATGTAACCCATGCTTACTACTACGACTGAAAACCTCAAATATTGGCATATTGGTTTCTGCGAATCACCTGATACCCCTTGATCAACTCCTGAATCCCCATATCAAGAGATACCGACGTGTGATATCCTGTGGATTCAATGCGTTCATTGCTCACAATGTAATTCCGTTTATCCGGGTCTTCTCCAATCTCTGAGATCACATAATTAAAATCTGGAAGATGTTTTTTGATGGCCTCGCACAATTCCAGTTTACTCAAATTAGCATCAGAGAGTCCCACATTGAAGGGGCGTCCTTTCATCTGATCGTACTGATCAATCGCATGCATAAATACTCTTGAAGCATCACGGACATGCAGATAATTTCGTTTGAAATGGGGTTCAAACAGCACTACCGCACGATCTATTACCGCTCGATAGGTAAAATCGTTTACCAGCAAATCAAGACGCATTCGTGGCGACACGCCAAAAACTGTTGCAAAACGAAAAGTAACGCATTCTCCTTGATCCAATAAATAGTTTTCGAGTTCAACCTTGAGGCGACCATATAGTGAGACTGGATTCAGCGGAGAATTTTCATCGCAGTGAAGACCTTCCTGTCCCACACCATACCCGCTGTTTGTATTCGGAAAAATCATTCTTTGTTCTTTGGACTTTAACGAATGGATTATTTTGACTGCTTCCAGATTCACGGCTTTGGCCATCTGAGGTTCTTTGTTGCATAAAGGGGCGCCGGTGAGACAGGCTAACGGCAAAATGGCATCCGCTTTTTTGACTTCCTGAGCCAGAAGCTTCTCATCTCTCACATCGCCTCTGATAATGGTGAGTTTTGACTGGTGACAACAATCCAGCAGTGATGATTGTCCATACATAAAATTATCTATCACGGTAACAGCATCCCCCCGGTTCAACAGCATTGGAACCAGAACAGAGCCAATATAGCCTGCGCCTCCTGTAACTAACACTCTCATCAGTACCTCATAGAATTATCATTGCGTGCTTTGGTTGCTTTTCCGATTAATTTTTAGCCTGTCTATACTTTCTCACCTGAATTGATTTGAAACAGGGAATGAGCTATCTTCTTTATCAAGAAAGAGAGGTAGCTATGGAACTATTCCCCGCATTAATCTTGTTGTACCTGGACCAGTTAAGTCCATGTT